>JBCBDF010000001.1:0-29442 GCA_038529875.1 Pseudomonadota bacterium
TACTCGAATGAGAGCAATTATCTCTACGGCATCAAGGCGGGCGCGCCGCGGATCGTGAAGCTGCTCAAGCGCTACGATATCATGGCTAGCTGGACAGTCGCTGCGCTCAGCCTCGAAAATCATCCCGAGATTGCAGAAGCAATCGTCGAGCTAGGCCATGAGCCGGTCAGCCATGGCTGGCGCTGGGTCCACCAGTTCAAGATGGACGAAGATCAGGAGCGCGAATTCATCCGCAAGGCCGTGACCAGTATCGAGAAGACGTGCGGCGTGCGCCCCTATGGCTGGCTGTCGCGCTACCTGCTCACCGACAATACGCGGCGGCTGCTTTCCGAAGAGGGCTTTATCTATCACATGGATGATTATTCGGGCGACGTGCCTTTCTGGGATCGTGGGACTGGTCCGGGCAAGGCGCCCCAAGATAAACCGATGTGCATTGTGCCTTATCAACTCGACAACAACGATATGAAGATGTGGACCGATCCGGCGCTGACGCCGCATCAATGGCTCGACTATGCCAAGGCCAATTTCGATCAGGTCTATCGCGAGGGCGAGGAAGGCAATCCGAAGATGATGAGTCTGGGTCTGCATTTGCGCATTGTTGGGCGGCCCGGGCGGATCTGGGCGCTGGAGGAATTCTTCAAGCACGTCCGCGCGCGTGACGGCGTTTGGGTGACGACGCGCAAAGCGATTGCCAACCACTTCATCGCGGAGAACCCAGCTTGAGCTTGCGCCTAGAGATCGATGGCCCGGTCGCGCATCTGCTGATCGACCGCGCCGACAAACGCAACGCTTTCAATATGGCAATGTGGGAGGCGATGCCGGGCCTGCTTGAACAAGCTGTGGCCAACGCGGATGTGCGGCTGGTTGTCATCCGTGCTGCAGAGCCGGGGCGCGCGTTTTGTGCGGGCGCAGATATCAAGGAATTGCTCGCCAACAAGGACGATTCCGCTTGGCGCGCTGCTAACCAGGCGGCCATCAACCGCGTGCAATATGAGCTTGCTCGTTTGGACTTGCCGACTTTGGCATTTGTAGAGGGAGATTGCGTCGGCGGCGGTTGCGGCATCGCGCTTTCATGCGATCTGCGGGTTGCGACGTCTGCGGCGCGCTTCGGCATCACCCCGGCCAGGCTGGGGCTGGTCTATCCGCTGCACGACGTGAAATTGCTGACCGACCTGGTCGGGCCGGGTCAGGCAAAGCGCATTCTCTACACCGGCAGTCTGATCGATGCCGACGAAGCTTTGCGGATTGGGCTGATCGAGCAGATCGCACATGCACCGGCTGAGCTATCGGATGCCATGCTCGCGGCAAGCCCGCACTCGATCCGCGAGAGCAAAAAGTTCGTCCGGCGTGTGCTTGACGGGCAGGCGGAAGATGACGCGGAGACTTTGCGGATTTTCGCCGAGGCGTTCACCGGGGCGGACTTCCTTGAAGGCACCACCGCATTTGTCGAGAAACGCGCGCCCAAATTCGGAGATGGCAAATGACGATCCCTCACGGGACTATCCTCGGTGGCCTGTCGACGCTGCCCGATTTGGCGCACGGGCTCGCCGCGTACCGCGACGTGCTGGGGCTTGAACTGGTCGAGCAGGGCGACTTGGCAGGGGAATTGGCGGCGAGCTGGAATTGTCCGGTCAACGCCGGATCACCCTATGCCGTGCTTCAGCCAAAGAGCGGCGCGCCGTGCTTTTTCCGCCTTGTCGAGCAGCCCCCGCATCCGGATTTCAAGCCGACCACGACCTATGGCTGGGCGGCCTTCGAAACAACGGTCGAGGATGTCTGGCATTGGCCCGATGCGCTGCCTTCAGAGCTGTTCGAGATTGTCGGACCGCCGAAGGTGCTCGAGAATATCGAGCCTGCTTTCATCCCGATGCAGGCGCTCGGTCCGGGGCGCGAGATGGTCTACCTCAATCAGGTGCTGGGCGATCTGCCGGACACCGACCTGCCGCGTGCAGGATCGCCGGTCGACAAGATATTCATCGTCGTGCTGGCAACGCCTAGCCGCGAGGCGAGCATTGCCTGGTATGTTGATCGGCTGGGGCTGACGCGCGGGTCCGACTACACTTTGCCCTACAGCATGATCAACGATGCCTTTGGCATGCCAGCTGAAACGCAGACGACCATCACTATGGTCAGCCACGGCAAGATGCCGATTGTCGAAGTCGATGATTATCCAGCTGAAGCGACCGCGCGCGCACGCCATGACGGGATGCTGCCGCCAGGCAATGCTCTGGTGACGCTGGCGGTGCGCGATATAGACGCGTGCGATGTCGAGTGGATCACTCCGCCAACGCCGCGCGAGGGCGCGCTGTATGAAGGGCGACGCGCGGCGACAGCTTTAGGCGCAGGCGGTGAATTGATCGAATGCGTCGAGGTTGGCTGAATGATCGCGCGGCTACTGACCACGGCGTGCGCGATTTGCATGGTGGCGATGGCTCCGGCCCGGGCGGAAGAGCCGGATACCGCTCGAAATGTGGTCGAACGGGCGATTGCCGCGCATGGGGGCGAGCTGTTCCTCGACCCACAGACATTGGTGCTGTCTGGCACTGCTACATTCTACGATCCGGCGACGGGCGAGGTCCGCTCGGAGGCTGACGACTATCGCATGTGGCGTGAGTTCGAGCGTGGCCGCACATTGGCCCACGGCGCCGATGGCAAGGTTCGGATCATCGCGAAGGCGGGCGAACGCGTGCTGTTCGAAGTCGGCTATGACGGCGAGACGACTTGGACTCAGGACGGGATCATGCCCAAGGTTCAGGCCGATGCCTACTGGGCTAACAATTTCGGCTTCGGCATCATTCGCTCCGCGCTCGACGATGGCTTCTCGCTGAGCTTCGCACCGTCGCGAAATGTTGGCGGGCATGAGGTTTTGCTGGTTCGCGTTACAGATGCAGTCGGGCAGGAAACCCTGTTCGGGTTCGACCGGGAGAGCGGCTTCATCCGCTACATGGCGTTCGATAGCCCGCGTGGCTTTCACGAGCGCATTTACGACGATTTCATCCGCCTGCCTGCCGCGGGTGATGGAAGCAGCTGGGTGCAGGCGCGCTCGGTGACGTTGCATTATGATGGGGTGGTCAGCAATAGGGTACTTTGGAGCACGGTTGAGATTGGCGAACCGATTGCTCCGAGTGTGTTCACTCCGCCGACCGAGGGACCGTGATGCCGCTGTTTGCTTTCTATTGCCGCGATGGTGAAAATGGCGCGGCGTTGCGCGAACAAATCCTCGCCGATCATCTCGCCCATATCGAAGCGCATATCGATGATTATGCCGTGGCGGGGCCGCTCAAGCAGGGTGAAGAGACCATTGGCTCTATGCTGTTGATCAAGGCCGAGGACGAAGCCGAAGCCCGCACAAAGTTCGAAGCTGACCCCTATTTCGCCGCCGGTGTGTGGCAGTCGGTGCGCGCGTCGGAGTTTCTCGGCGTCGCAGGCGATTGGGTCGGCGGAGCAGCGTGGAAATCACGCTAGTCCGCGTGTTCGCCAGCCTCCCAGCCTTTTTCTGATAATTGGGCTTTCGCAAAGGCAGAAGGCGCGTCTTCTAGTGTCGTTGCCAAGGTGTCGTTCCAGCGGTTGAGAAAGCCGAACATCGCAATCACCGCCATGATCTCAACCTGCTGTTTGTCGCTGAAATACTCGCGCAATCGCGCAAAATGCACGTCGGTTGCTCCATTGGGATTGGCGCCAGCGGCAAATGCCAGCGCCAGAGCCGCCCGCTCGGCTTCGGAAAATGCGTCCGACGCCTCGAAATCATACAGCGCATCGAGTTTTGCCTGCTCGATGCCCTGCTCGATCGCGCCATGGCCGGTATGCGCCTGGCAGTATTGGCAGCCCGCCGAAAGGCTGGTGGCATGGCCGATCAACCGCTTGAAACCGTTGTCGAGTTCACTCTCGCCGTAGATTACGCCCACCATCCCGCGAAAGGATTGCAGCAGCTCAGGCCAATGCGCCATCGTCAGCACGGAATTGGGAATGTAGCCCATCATCTTGCGGGCAAATTCGGCGTTTTCCTCGCCGCCCATGGCTTCAGCCGCGCTTTTCGGTGCAATCCGCGTCATTCAGCAAAACCCTCAGGTGTCACGTCGGGCGCAAGATTGTCGATATCGCGCCACAGCTTCCATTCCCCATCCTGCCATTTGTAAACGAGGTAGCTGCGTCCAGCGACCGCCACTGGGGCGCGGCCGGGAAAGCTTATATCCATGCGGTATGTTGCGGTGACATGGCCGAATGGCGGCGCTGCCACGACCTCCTCGGGCTCGAAGCGGAAGCGCGCGGTTCCGCCTGCCTTGCTAACCCGCTGGAGGAAGGTGACGATATTGTCGGCACCCTCGATTTTGTCTTCACCCTGCGTCATCAGCACCGCATCGTCGGTATAAAGCTGGCGCAATGCATCCCAATCGCCTGCCTCATAGAGCGCTCGCCAGCGTTCGCCCGCGGCCACGAGCGCGTCTTCGGTCGCCCCTTGTGCTTCATAGTCCTGCGCGCAGCTGCCTTGGACCCAGCGCAGATTGATCCCGACCCGCTTGCTGCCGGGGCCTGCCCAGCTATACGATTCAGCGCGCACTGGATCGTCCTTATGCACGTACAGCACCAGAGACGGCGCGTTTCGGCTGCCCTTAGCCCAGGTCACATTCCGCATGCGGAATGTGACGTCGGGCGCTTCACCATTGCCGTCTACGAATATCCGTCCGCCCTGGTCGAAGGCAGACAGGTTGTTCTGGAAGGTCCAATCGGCGCTGCCATCCGGTTTTCCCGCGAATTTCCTGACCGAAATCCAGCATGTGAATTCGCGCGCGCGGCGCAATTCGCTGCCCCCGATTTGCCACCCGCCATCTTCGCGTCGTGCCAGCTCCGGTATCGGGGCATCGGACCTCTCGCCAAGCGGCTCACCGAAGGGATCGATCCGCTCCCATTTGCCATCCTCGCCTACGCGAATGGCGATCCATTCCGGCGTCTCGCGACCCTCTTCCTCCGCGAAGTATTCGTCCTCTGTATTCGTCCATATTCCGGCGGGAAGGGCATCTTGCGCCGACAGGGAAAGCGGCGTGATCGCAGCAAATGCGGTTAGGAAAAAACGACGTGCAGACATGGCCGGGAGCGTACAAGCTCACGATAGGCTTGGGAAGATATGTCCGGACAAATTGTGGGTTGCACCATTTCGAGCCGCGAAACTTCAAACCACGTTCTGCGCAATTGAGGGGTCTGGATCCTAGGTCAAGGTTTGGACGAACTTCTCTGCGTTTTCGCGCAGTGCTTCCATGTTCTTGTCCACCTGGGAGAAGCCGCTCTTCAACGAATTGATGCGCACCACAACGCTGTTCGTGTCTTCGCGAATGTTGGCGATTGCCTCAGACACTCTCTCGGCTGAGGAGACGTTTTCATCGACTGTCTCTGTGATGTGTGAAACGAACCGCGCCTGGTTTTCCAGCGCTTCGGTGATGTCGACAGAGATTTCCTGAACCTGGTCGACCTTCTCGCAGATCGAGGCGTTCGAAGCGACGGAAAGCTCAGCTGCCTCGCGGATGCTGTTTACGCTCTCGGCAACTTCCTTGGTCGCCGTTGCGGTCTGATCGGCGAGGCTTTTGACCTCGCGTGCGACCACTGCAAAACCCAATCCGGCATCGCCAGCGCGGGCCGCCTCAATGGTGGCGTTCAAGGCGAGAACATTGGTTTGCTCGGCAATTTCGCCAATCAGGTTGAGGATCGATCCGATCGACTTCGATTGCTCCTCGAGCATCTTCATCGAACCGGCACTTTCCTTGGCCTCTTGCGAGGCGCGCTTTGCCGATTGGGCAGCGACTGCGATCTCTTCACGCGCTTTTTGGACGCCGTGCATCAGCGAATTGGTGGTTTTCGCCGCCTCGCGCATTGTATCGACCGACTGTTGTGAGGCTGCCGAAACTTCATCGGTCTTGGCCAGCACGCCGTCAGCCAAATCGGCGCCAATTTCCATTTCGTCAGCCAGCATAGCGGTCTGATCGGCGATGATATGAGCGGTGCTGCTGATGTCCATCTCGAACATATCGGCGTTTTCGCGCTGGTTGCTGCGCGCATCCTGACTGCCGATCGTGGCGATGGCAGCTGAAACCGCCGACGAGTGCAAAACTGCCAAACTGTTGATCACGCCGCACAGGGCATCCGCCTGTGCTTGGCTGACACCTTCCGCAGATCGTGCGATTGCGGTGATTGCCTGCCAGGCAGCTGCATTGGCGAGTGCGAAGCTCGTCACATCGAGATTGGCGCCGGCAATGATCTGTCCCAGCCGTTCGGTTGTGGCCGTCCATTGTGACCGATCGGCACTTTCGAGCAGGGCAGCAAAGCTTGCTTCCGCGACTTCGCGGGTATTGCCGGGCAATGCAGGGGAAGCATGCTTCCCAAGCGTGTTCACGAATTCGGTAGCGATATGAGAGAGGTCGTCTTTGGCAATGGCATACGCCCGTTGCTGCAGGTCTTTCAACTGACCATTGGCAAGCCCCGCAAGGTCAAGCGACCGCGCAATGTCGAACTCAGACTGGGACGATAGGCTTGTCACACATATACCTCGAAGCAATTGATAGTGCTCTGCCAAAGCCTAGTAAATTTACCGTTAAGGATAATGCGTATTTCCCGCGCGTTGTCCGGATTATGCCGGGAATCTAGCTATCGGGTGGCGATCAAGTTCCCCTGACATATGCCCAACGGGTCGGTCGGATAGGGTTTCCGACTTGTTAGGCATTTGCCCCTATGCCGCTGTGTGAATTGATTCAGAAAGCGCAGAAAACCGTGCAGCACACTCTTGACGACTTATTGATCGACGGGCCGATGAGCAATTTTGCTGAGCTGCAGCAGCAGTCAGCTGCGCTGGGCATTACGGTTGTGAATATCAGCAATCCGGACCATCCGCTGATCTACGTCAACGATAACTTCCTGCGCATCACCGAATATGAACGCGACGAGGTTATCGGCCAGAACTGCCGCTTCCTGCAGGGTGCCGGTACGGACCAGGGCGCGCGACATCGCATTGGCAGTGCAATCGCCGAACGCAGGTCTTTGAACCTTACGATCATGAATTATCGCCGCAATGGGCAGGAATTCTGGAATTCGCTGTCATTGATTCCCGCTCGATCGCGGGCGCATGATGCGGAATATTATGTCGGGCTGCAATTCGATGCCAGCGCGATGCTGGCTGAGCACCGCCTGTTGGCATTTCTGAAGGATGCGACGCGCCAGCCGGATTCGGATGAGCTGCATCGCCTGTCCTTCACCGATCACGTCACGGGCCTGCTCAACCGGCACACATTCTTTGAACGGTTGGCGCTGCGAGGGACAGAAACGCCCGGTGCCATTTTGCTGATCGATATCGACGGGTTCAGCAACATAAACGACACTTTCGGTCATGAATTCGGGGACCGCGTTTTGAAGGTCGCCGGGCAGCGCATTTCATACGCTTTGCGCAATGGCGACATGGTCGCTCGCATCGCCGCCGACCAGTTCGCGGTATTGCTGAGGCCGGACACTGACGTTGCAAACGAAGCCGAAGCAATCTCCGAACGCGTGGCGCGCAGCATCGCACCTCCGATCACGCTCGGGGAAACGCAATGCCGGGTCACCGCCAGTGTAGGGATCGCCCGGTTCCCGGAAGATGGTGTTGGTGCATCGGGGATCGTCCGCAATGCCGAGATGGCTTTGCACCGCGCGAAGAATTGGGGCGGTGGTTCGGTCGTCATGTACGAGCTCAATTTCCGCCGCGAGCAGACCGAGCGGCATCGCATCGCGCTGGAATTGCGCGAGGCGCTGAAAGAGAAGCGCATCCAGGTGCATATGCAGCCGCAAATCCATCTGGAGACGGGCGAGCTGTACGGTTTTGAAGCCTTGGTGCGCTGGCCCCAGCCCGATGGAAGCTACCGCGCTCCGGGCGAATTCGTACCCATCGCCGAAGATATGGGCCTGATCGACATGCTCGGATCGTATGTTGTGATCCGCTCATTTGAGTTCATCAGTGATTACAACAGTAAGGCCGAGAAGCCGGTATCGGTTGCGATCAATGTTTCTGCCGATCAGATGCGCGACATGGCATTTGCAAACTGGATCGTTGCCGAGATCGGACGTTTTGGGATCAATCCCGAACTGGTCACGATCGAACTCACCGAAAACATCCTGATCGACCGCCTGTTGAACGACATCATGGAGAACATTCAGGAGCTCAATCGGTTTGGCGTGCGTGTCGCACTGGATGATTTCGGAACTGGCTGGGCATCGCTTTCGCACCTCCAGCGTTTCCCGATCGACTATATCAAGATCGACCGTTCCTTCGTGACGCAACTCGAAAACGGCGACGACGCGATATGCCGTGCTGTGATCGACATTGCAGAAACGATGGGGAAGGGCGTTATTGCCGAAGGCGTGGAGACGAAAGAGCAATTGGCGGCTCTGCAGAACCTGGGTTGCCAGTACGTTCAGGGCTTCCTGTTCGGAAAGCCGATGCATTGCGACGAGGTGCCTGATTGGCTGGCCAATTACGAGGCCGAACGGGCTCAGCTGTTCGCCTGAGGCCTAAGCTAAAGTCGCAAAACGCAAGTTGAATTATTCCGCAGCTTGTGCGGGTTCGACTTCGGCTTCGTCTTCGGCTTCGGCTTCTGCAACTGTTTCGGCTGGCTCGGATTGTGCCGGCACTTTGAAACAATTGATCGCAAACAGGAAATCACCGGCGAGAGCCGCGAAATGGCGCTTGATTTGCTTCAACTGGTGATCGACCATCGCTGAGTAGAGCACATCCGGCTCTTCCTCGTCGGCATCCTCTTGCTCGGTGTCTCGCAGGATACCTTCCAGCGTTATGCCAGCGCCAAACCGTTCAACGATTTCCATCACCATTTCAATGGTCTGGGCGTTGAAGATATGCATCGCATCTTCGATATCATCGCTCTTGTTGTGCATGCAGATCGATACGACAAAAGCACCATCGGATTTCTGGTACAATTTCAATTCGTGCCAAATGGCCAGATGCTCGGTGCGATTGTGAGCGTCGGCGAGCAGCACGCCTTCGAAAGTGACACGGCTGCCGCTCGGGCGGACCAGCACAATGCTGTCATACGCGCCGCGTGGCTTGTCAGCCTCGTTCGTCGGATCCGCTTTGTCGGCAGCATGCATCGCTTGCAAAAACCTTGTTCTCACTTCAGTGATCTTTGGCCTTAGCACGCTTCCGTAAACGACAAATTAAGTGTGTTGGGGGATGTGATCCTTGTACGGCAACACATTATCGGGAATTCAGCCACTTATGGGCAGCTCAGCGGTTATTCCAAAGGCTTCGATCACCCAACTTACGATCGACATGCTCGCATCCGAACTGTCCGAAACGCGCGGCCGGTCTGCATTGGAGCTGGGCGCGGGTAGCTGGGGCCCTGAGACCAGGCTGGACGATGAGGGGCTCGAACTGGACAGTCTTGAGCGGCTGAACGCGACGTCGGCGCTCAATGCCTATTTTCACCTGCATGAATACGGCGCCGAGGATTATCTGCTGGCGATGCCGACAATCGGCGAATGGGTCGATTTGATTGAGCAATCGCTCGCGGAAACCGGTAAGCACGTCACCTTCAGGACCTCAGGTTCCACCGGTAAGCCAAAGCCTTGCCAGCACAAAATCGCCGATCTTGAAATGGAGGCCGCCTATTGGGCCGACATTTTCAGCGACTGCAAACAGGTCGTGAGCCTGGTTCCAAGCCAGCATATCTATGGCACCATTTGGACCATCTTGCTGCCAAAGGTGCTGGGAGTTCCGTGCCAGTACGGTCGGTTCAAGCCATCGTCGGCGATGTCTTCGGCCGCTGGGTCCGTCGAAGGGGCAGGGCCGAGCCTGGTGATAGCAACGCCGACCATCTGGCAGTTCCTGGAGAAGTCGCTCCCTAGCTTTCCTGCAAACCTTACAGGCATCACGTCGACAGGGCCGATGCCCGAAGGGCTGGGCGATGCCTTGCTCGAAAAGGGGCTCAGCCGATTGGTCGAGATTTACGGTTCGAGCGAAACCGGCGCGATAGGATGGCGCGATCATGGCGACGAACAATACACCGTGCTTGATTACTGGCATCGCCAGAGCGGGCGCGAGCTCTCTCGTACACATGCCGACGGGACGGATGCTGCCGTAGAGCTGATGGATAAGCTCGACTGGTCGGGCGAGAAGCAATTCTCGGTCGCGGGGCGGGTGGACGGTGCGGTGCAGGTTGGCGGCTACAACGTGTTTCCGGACCGGATACGCGATACGCTGACCAAGCGTCCTGAAATTCGCGAGGCGGCTGTCAGGCTCGATAAGGGGACGGGGCGCCTCAAGGCTTTTCTTGTACCCCAGGAGCAGGGCGGTGATCCGGCGTCATTGATTGCGGCGATTGATAAATGGTGTGCTGAGGCGCTGTCCGCTCACGAAAGGCCGCGCGATTTTACTGTTGGTGATGCCATCCCGCGCAATGAGATGGGCAAACTGCGCGACTGGTAATCACTGGTAATCCCGCGGGCTAATTCGCGGTATCACACAAGGTCTTATCCCATAACGAAAAAGGCCCGGCTCGCGATGTGCGAACCGGGCCTTTTTAGCCTCCAGACTGGCTTAGCCAAACTGGCGTTGCAGAGCCTGCAGGATCTCGCCCACGACACTTTCGTAGTGACGCGTGAGCTGGTTGACCCGCAATTGCAGGCGAGCCGCATTGAGAGCCAAGGTGGCGCTCGATGCCTTGTGCTCGGATACATCTGCGCCCGGATCGAGGTCGTCGGACGGATCGTAACGCTCCAGATAGGAGAATACAGATTCCATGTCCTCGTGCTCGCTCACACGGAAGATGTCCGCCGAGTCCGCATCCTTGTTGAACAGCTTGATCTCGCAGATCAAACGATCATCACCCTGGTAGATGTTGACTTCATACCAGAAGGGCAGGTGCGAAGTGTGTCCCGAAAGCATCGCCAACAGCCGACCGGTGAATTCGAACGGACGTTCGCCCGTGCGCTTCAACGTGAACGGCATGGCCGGGATTGCTGGCTTGGAAGCCTGCTCATTGGCAGCTGCTTCGATTGCCCCAGCCTGAGCTTCCTCAGCTTCCGTCAGATGACGCAGTTCCGGCGAGATGGCTTCGGCCACTTGCTGATAAAGATTTACGCTGGGCATGTCGCGTCCTCCTTACCAAAGGCTTCGGCTGTCGCGGTCGGGAACATCTGCTGCAGCAGACCCTTGTACGACTTGGTTGCCTGCTCGACCTCGGTGCCGGTCTTTGCCAGTTCGGCAAAGCTTGCATCGGGGCTCATAGGAACATCGTCCGCCGGGCAATAATCCGCGAAGAAACGGATCGCCTGATCCACGTCTTCGAAGGTGTCGGCGTAATAGCGAGGCTGCTCGACTTCCGGCTGATAGCTACAGGCCAGGCTGGCCGCAAAGCCACGCTCGCCCATTTCGAACACTGCCAGATCGTACTTGATCCGATCGTCTTCGGTCGCTCCCGAACCTTCCACTAGCAATTCGCCGTGGAACGCCAACGGGCGCTTGCCACTGCGTGGCAGGAATGTCCGCTCGATAAAGTTCTGGCTCATGCTCATGACTTGCGGTCCTCCGCGTCACTCGCACGTTTCAAAACGGCTTGCTTCAGTTCTTCGAGGCCGCGTTGGATTTCAGCTTCGCGTTCGCTGCTGGCCAAAACGATCTTGGCCAGACTCTGGTTCTGCTCTTGCAGCGATGCTGCCTGCTCACTTGCCTTGAGCAAGGAGGTAAGGTCAGCGATGGCTGCACGCAATTGACGCTCACGCTCGCCGCCTTCCGCCACCAGGCGGGCGACGGCAGTGTATTGCGCCTGCAGTTCCTTATTGCTGGGCTGGTGAGAAAGGTCGTCGGTAACACCGTCGGCCTCCTGCATCATCTCCAGCTCTTCTTCGGTAAACAGGTCGGGGTCAAAGTCCCCGTGCCTGTTGATGTTTCCCTCGATCATCGTGGATCTCCCATTGAGCGTCTTTTCAGACGCGCTTGATGAAGATCCAGATGCCTTGCGAGGCATCGGCTGACTTCATGTGGATGCGGACGTTTGCCTGCTCCATCTTGTAATCGAACTTGTAATCGAACAGTGCGTTGACGTGACCGTCGGCGACTGCGCGATAGAAATGATTGTAGAAGGTCTGGCCCTTCGCGCACGGAGCGATTTCGTTGAAGAAGTTCTTCCCGATCACGTCAGCGCCGGTGCGGCCGCTAATGCCGGATTCGGCATGGTTGTAGCGCAGCACATTGCCCTGCTGGTCCAGCAGGATCGCGCCGAAAGGCAAGAGTTCGGCCCGGGTAGGATCGCTTGCCAGCCTGTTTTCGAGATCGTTAGATCCGAACTTGATGACTTCCATTGTATTTCCCCGCGTTAGAATGCGTACAAAAGAACCTGACCACTGGCGTTTGTGTGTTGCCCGGTTCCGAAACTGATTTGAGAACGGATGCCGTCTGATCGTACCGCTAGGCATGGCCCAACGAGACCCGTTCAACTGATTGTGGACTAGGGGAAAAAGCTTAATGGCTCCCTAACTAACTCTTTGAACCGGTATTGGCGATTTTACTGGGGCGAAAATCGGCAAAATTAGTCTTTCGTTTACTATAACTCGCATAAGCCGTGATCTTCACGCGGGGATAATATGCCGCCGCACTTCAGGATTAGATGGCTAAATGAGCGCTCCACAAACAAATCTGCACAACACTGTTTTGGTCGGAGAATCCGATTCTCCGATCAGCCTAGAAGGGATCGAATCGATCGCGACAGGGCAAAAGCAGGTGGCCGTGTGCGAGGCAGCTCTGGCGGCGGCGAAGCAATCGGAAAATTTCCTCCAAGGGCTCGTGGCTGAAAACCGCGTCATTTATGGCGTGACAACGGGCTATGGGCCGCTGGCGGACAACCAGATTGATGCCGCCAAAGGCACTGAATTGCAGCAGCGGCTCGTTTACCACCTGGCTTCTGGTGTCGGTCAGCCATTTGCGCCGGATGAAGCGCGGGCGATTGTCGCCGCGCGCCTGTCAGCTCTGACGCGCGGTCTTTCCGCTGTTCGTCCCGAATTGCTCGATTGGATGGCGCATTGCCTCAATTCGGGTCTCGCACCGGTCATACCTGAAAAGGGAACGGTTGGGGCGAGCGGCGACCTGACACCGTTAGCTCACATGGCCTTGGCCTTTATGGGCGAGGGCGAATTTCTTAAAGGCGGCCAACCGGCGAATGCGGCGCAAGTGCTGGCCGAGGCTGGGATTCAGCCGATCACGCTCGGCCACAAGGAAGGCATCGCCCTGGTCAACGGCACGTCCGCGATGACTGGCATCGCCGCTCTCAATGGCGTGCGCGCCCGCAGACTGCTGCGCATCTCCGCGTTGCTCTCTGTCGCTTATGCGGAGGTGCTTGGCGGGCATCGCGCGGCCTGGCATCCCGCCTCTGCCATTGCGCGTCCCCAGCCGGGTCAAAAGCGTGCAGCACAGTTTCTGTGGCGCCTCAGCGAAGGCTGCGAGCGGTTGATCCCGTTCGAACCGATCCCGCCGCGAATCGAATCGCAATTCGGCGAGGACGGCGTGCTTCACGACCAACTTCTGCCGCAGGATGCCTATAGTATACGGTGCGCACCGCAATTGCTGGGCGCTGTCGACGACATGCTGGTCCACCATGATGGCGTGGTCGAGGCTGAACTGTCGTCGGTGACAGACAATCCCATCGTGTTCCCAGAGGAAGATATGCTGCTGCATGCTGGCAACTTCTTCGGCCAGCACGTTTCCTTCGCATCGGACAGCCTGGCAAATGCCGTGGCGATGCTGGGCGTGTGGAGCGAGCGCCAGATTGCGCGCATCACGGATGTGACTCTCAACAAGGGGCTGCCGCCTTTCCTGCAGGGGAATGCGACCGGCCTCAACAGCGGGTTCATGGGCGCGCAGGTAACCGCCTCTGCCTTGGTCGCGGAAATTCGGGCAAAGTCGGCCCCGGCGTCGATCCAATCAGTGCCGACTAACGGCAACAATCAGGACGTCGTGACCATGGGCACAATCGCCGCCCGGAAGGCCCGCGACGTGGTAAACGATGCCAGCCGAATCCTGGCAATCGAGGTGCTGTGTGTGGCCCAGGCGATCGAGCTTCGCGAATCGGAAGATGATGGCCGTGGCTTTGGCGTCGCAGCCCAGGCAATCCGCGATTTGGCGCGGAAACACTCGGCTTTTCTTGATGAGGATCGACCGCTTTCCAGCGAGATCGAACAGCTCGCCACCGCCCTGACAAACAAAGAAAGTGAACGCGCCGTCAACCTACACCTGCGGGACAACACTGTGTCATTAGCGGAATTTTAAACCGTATTCATTAGCAACCGGTGCTGCGCGGGCCAATCAGGTGACTGCGTGACCTGCAGCAACAGGCACAAGCCGCCCAATGGCAAGTGTTTGATTGGTGTGCGAAATGAAAACGGAGACCTCTAACTATGTCTATTGAAAAAAGCGTCGCTTCGTCGAGCCTCGCCGAAGTCGTCGACCGCATCCTGGACAAGGGTATTGTCCTTGACGCGTTCGTACGTGTTTCGCTCGTTGGTATCGAGCTGGTTACTGTCGAAGCTCGCGTCGTTGTCGCGAGTGTCGAAACCTACCTCAAGTATGCTGAGGCCGTTGGCCTTCTCTCAGATCCGGTCGCTGTAGCGGCCTGATGCGAGTCAGCCTGTAACCGGGAGCGTGCCCTTAATTGAGGCATAGCTCCCGGTTGCATCCTAATGCACCTCTTGCGGGAACAGCACCATGTCGCAGACTTCCAACGGATCGAGAACCGCAGGCGAAATGCGCGCCAATGCGCGGTCTTACCTGACCGAGCTGCGCAACCGTCGGCTGGACCCCAATGGCGCCAAGGCCAAGGATGATGCGGCGAAGCCCGGCAGGGTAACCGCCACCAGGTCACTGGCCGGTAATAAAACGCTGGCCGGTAATAAGCGCAAACCGGCTTCCACAGTTACGCGCAAAGCGACCGGCAAGGTTGCAGGCCGTGCGCCGCGCGTGAAACTGATCGAGACCGAGCCGACCGAGGTCAAGGCGACCACCGAGAGCTCGAAGCGCAGCAAGGCGCTGTCACGCCTCCACAAGATTTCGGGAAAGCTAACGCCGCATTCCCAGCCGCGCAATCCGCGACCCTCCAGCGAGCGCTCCGTTGAGCGCCCTGTAGAAGGATCGGATAGCGCCGCAGACAAGTCCGCGCCGAAACCCAAATCCAAGGCGAAACGCACCAAGGGCAAATCCCGCCAGGATGCGAGCCGCACAGCCGAGCGCGCCAAGCCGGTAGCAGCGGAGCCCGTAGAAAGCTCAGCCGCGCCAGTCGAAGTAACCGAACGAGACGAACCCATGGCCAAAGCGACCGACAAGAATTCTTCCAATGCGGCTGGTGAGGCCGAATATTCTGACTGGCTTTCCGTCCGTATGGCGGCACGCAGTTCCGCTCGTAGCATGCGGGCCGAGCAGACCGCAGCGCGGCTTGCTGCGCGTGCAGAAGCGGCCAGGGCCCGTGCTGCGACCGCTGAAGAGCGCCGCGCCAAGCGGGTCGAAGAACGCAACGAGCTGCGCCAGGAAACCCAGGCCGAACGCGGCAATCGTCCCAAATCATATCCCAGCGTTTCCGAGGCGCGCATGGAGCGGCGCGAGCGCCGTATCGCAGCGGTAAAGGAAGCGGCTGCAGCCAAGGCCTCCAAGGAAGCCGCCGAGGCGGAGCGCAAGGCGCGCGCAGCAGAAAAAGCTCGCAAGGCCGAAGAAGCGAAGAAAGCGGAAGAAGCCAAGAAAGCTGCCGCCGCCGAGAAACGCCGTAAGGCGGCTGAAAAGGCTGCTGCGACCCGCGCCGCCAAGAAGAAGGCTGCCGAAGAGGCCGCTCGCAAGAAGGAAGCCGCCGCTGCAAAACGCAAGGCTGAAGCCGAAGCGAAGAAGCAGGCCGAGGCTGAGGAAAAGGCCAAGCAGGAAGCTGAAGCGAAACGCGTAGCTGACGAAAAAGAGCGCAAGAAAAAGGCTGCTGCAGCCAAGCGCAAGGCGACGATGGCGGCCAAGAAAAAAGCCAAGCAGGAAGCGGGAGCCAAAAAGAAGGCGGATGCTGAAAAACTGAAGAAGCAGAAGCAAGCCGAAAGCAAGAAGCTGGCTGCTGCCAAGAGCAAGCCTGCGGCCAAGAAATCACCGGCCAAGAAGACGGCGACGAAAAAGCCAACTGCAAAGAAGCCGACCGCAAAGAAAACCGTGATCAAGGAACAGGTCGAAGCGCCGGCTCCAAAGGCCGCAGAAGCAGTCGCCGAGAGCGCGCCGATCGAACAGATTGGTGCCGCTGAACGCGCCGCTCCGAAATCGACCCAGAAATCCGGTCAGCCGGAGCTTGATCTGTCGGCGCTGCCTAACCTTGGCCCGGCCATGCGTTCGCGCCTCGGCCAGCTGGGGATAGAGACCGTTGCCGATCTGGCAGTTCTGAGCCCGGATGTGCTGCGCGAGAAGCTGGGCGCGATCAGCCTGCTGGCGAATGTCGAGCAGTGGATCGCGGACGCTAACAGCCTCGTTTCTCAACAACAGAAACTTGCCGCTTGATAGGTGCATTTACCTATTATTTACCATCCTCGTTCATCTCGTGAGGCATAGGGGGCGATGCCGGATGCTCGCGCCCCAAAACTGGGGAAATGAAGATGGGACAAAGCGCGTCAGCGACCAAGGACGGGCCTAAGAGCGAGGCTGCTGGAAAGCAGATGCGCGATGCCAGCGCCAATGTCTTTGTCGAGACCGAAGCCGTTCGAAACATTACGGAACGCAGCCTGACTTACCTCAGCAGCGGCTATCCGGTGCATTTTCGCGGATGCGCGGGCAGCGGCAAGACCGCGCTGGCGCTGCGCCTGGCAGAGATGCTGGAGCGGCCGACCCTGTTCATTACCGGTGATGCGAATTTCACCTCTGCCAACCTGATCGGTCGCGAGACCGGTTCGCGCACTAAGCAGACCGTCGATCGCTACATCCACCGGGTTGCGAAATACGAAAAAGAAACCTCGATCGCATGGAATGACGAGGCCCTGACTCAGGCCTGTACCCACGGTTACACGCTGGTCTACGACGAATTCACCCGCTCACGTGCCGAGGCGAACAACGCGCTGCTGCCGGTGTTGGAAGAGCGCGTTCTGATCCTGCCTGCATCTTCGAACCAGGAGCCGTTCATCCGGGTCCACCCAGAATTTCGCGCGATCTTCACATCGAACAGCAGCGATTATGTCGGCGTACAGTCAGCGCAAGATGCGCTGCTCGACCGAATGATCACTATCGATATGGACGGCATTGATCGCGACACCGAGATCGTCATCGTTTCCGGCCGCACCGGCATGAAGCCCGATATCGTAGCCGCGATTGTCGATGTGGTGCGCGATTTCCGCGAATCCGGCGCTTACGAACAAATGCCGACCATGCGCGCGAGCATCATGATTGCTCAGATCGCGATGTCGCAAAAGATTACCGTCTCGGCCAGTGACCCGGTGTTTATCGACCTTTGCCTCGATGTCCTGGCATCGAAGGGCACGCCGGGGGCGGACAGCGAACAACGCTTCATCCTGAACGAGGCGCTGCTCGACCTGATAGCCGCACACTGCCCCAATTAAGGAATACGCGCCCGAGCGCGCTTGGAGAAAAACAATGTCTGAAGTGATCCATAACAGCAACGCTTCATCGCTCGCCGATGTGCTTGACCGCGTGCTTGAAAAAGGCGTGGTTATCGCAGGCGATATTTCGATCGCTCTGGTCGGTGTCGAACTGCTGACCATCCGTCTGCGCTTGCTTGTCGCATCGGTCGACAAGGCCAAGGAAATGGGCATTTGCTGGTGGGAAACCGATCCGTTTCTGAACGGCGCCGGGCCCAATGCAAAGCAGGAAAACGAGCGGCTCGCCAATCGTGTTGCCGAGCTGGAAGCACAGCTGGGCGTGACCGATCAGAGTGGTACGGTCGCGGGCAAACTGAAGCAGCCGGCTCGCCGTCCGGCGCGGAAGGCGAACCGTGGTTAAGCGCACCAGCCCGCACAGTAGCGCGCCCAAGCGCGCAGATCAGGCCAGCATCGCGGAGGCCAAGGACAAGCTGAAAGCCCTTGGCGGCCTGGGTGAAGGGCTGGGCAAACTGCTGGAAGGCGTTGCCGAGCTGAGTGAAAAAGGCGGCTCGACCAAGGATGGCGAATTCTCCATCGGCGGCCCCGACAGCAAGCTCAAGGGTGCCTATCGGATGAAATTCGGCACGCTCGAAGATGCTGCCGCTGAACGGGCAGGGCAGGCGGCCCGTCCCAAGAAGCCGGTCAAGCCGTTCGAGGCCAGCAGCGAACCTGTTGCCGATGGATTTGCGCCCAACCTGTTCGAAACCGCACAAGGTGCGATGATCGTGGCAGAGGTCGGCGCCCACGGTGAGGACCAGGTCAGCGTAATCGTCAATGAAGAACGGCGCGGCGCAGTCGTAACCACGCCCGATGCCAGCGCGGCAATCGATTTCAGCAAGGCGGTATCCGAGGAAAGCCTGTCGATGACGATCGTCAACGGTATTATGACTGCCAATCTCGACTGGAAGGAATAGGCACGTGCGCTACGTTTACGGAATAGTCCGGGAAAACGAACAGAGGACCTTCGATATCGAAGCCATTTCGGGCAGCGACAAGGTGCAAACCGGCCCTGCCAATGCGGGGCTTGCCTTCATTTCGAGCGATATCGGCGATAAGCGCCTGCGGCCCAGCCGCGCCAATATCAAGGCGCATACGCGGGTGCTGGAAGAAGTCATGAAGCACGGCGATGTCTTGCCGGTGCGTTTTGGCACGTTGATCGATTCCGACAAGGTCGGCGAGCAGGTGCTGGAGGCGAACCAGGATGAGTTCGCGCGCGCTTTCGACCGCATTCAGGATTGCGCTGAAATCACGCTCAAAATCAGCTGGGCATCGGAATCCATTTTCGACGAGGTGATGGAGACATTCCCTGCTTTGCAGCGTGAGCGCGACATGCTGAACGTGCAGGCGCAAAGCCATTCTGCGAAGATCGATTTCGGGAAAAAGGTCGAAGACGCGATCGGCCAGATCCGGGCGCAGGATAACCGCGCAATCAATGAGGCGCTGGCGCAGCATGTGAAGGAAGTGACGGAAGGTGCGATCACCGGCGAAACGATGGTCGCAAACCTCTCTTTCCTGGTCAACAAGGCCAATATCGGCTGGTTCGATGCAGCGCTTGAAAAGCTCGACGTGCAATATCGCGGCCGCTGGAAATTTAACTATGTCGGCCCAATGCCCGCCTTCTCGTTTTCCGACATGCGGATCGATTTCAATCCGGCGCAGTTGGCGGATTAATCGGTCATGGGCCTGCTATCCTCCATTCTGACCGCGCCGGTTTCCCTGCCAGTTTCCGGGGTCACAAGCGTCTTCAAGAAGATCCACGAAGCGGTGGAGCAGGAGATGTACAATCCCGAGGCCATCCGTGCGGAACTGATGGCGCTTGGCGACATGCTCGACCGAGGCGAAATCGACGAAGATGCATTCGAAGAGGCGGAAGAGCGGCTGCTCGACCGGCTTGACGAAGTCGAAGAATACCTGGCCGCCAAAAATGGCTGATATCGATCCGACCCTGCCGCAGGAACGGCAAATCGAAACGACGGTGCGCACCTGCCCGCCAGAGCTCGCCAATCGCGGGATTGTCTGGATTGCGGCGGAAGACCTTAGCGCGCTCGGCTTGGTTCCGGGGCAGCCTGTCTGCGTGTCGAACGAGGATGGCGGAAAGGCTTATGCGAGGGCAGTGCCATCGCCGCTGGCCGCATCGGGCAGTGTTCTGCTTGACGGGATCGGCCGGAAGAACGCCAGGCTTGAAATAGGCGCGCGCGCCGCATTGAGCGCCGTTGATGCCAAACCGGCGACCTCGGTGACACTCAATGCCCCTGGCGATGCACCCTATGACCAGGCGCATGATGCGTTGGTCGGGCATGTGCTGAGCGAGGGGCAGAAAGTCTGGCTGGCCCGCGATGGCGGCAATAGCGAGCTGATCGTGGCGCAGTGCGAGCCGACGGGAGCGGTGTTGGTCGGTGAAGCGACCAAGGTCATGATTGTTCGCGACGAGACGCTCGACGATACCAGCGCCATTGCGTTTGAAGATGTTGGCGGGTTGGGGCCGGAGCTTGAGCGCGTGCGCGAGCTGGTCGAACTGCCTATTACGAAGCCGGAATTGTTCGAAAAATTCGGGATTTCGCCGCCGCGCGGTATCTTGCTCAGCGGTCCTCCCGGCTGCGGTAAAACGCTGATCGCGCGTGCTGTGGCGCGCGAATCGAGCGCTGCTTTCTTCTCGATCGCAGGCCCGGAAGTCGCCGATAAGCATTTCGGCGAATCCGAGGCGCGCATCCGCGAGATTTTCGAAGCCGCGCAAAAGGCCTCTCCGGCGATTATCTTCATCGATGAGATTGAATCCATCGCTCCGCACCGTGAAGGGTTGAGCGGGGAGAAGCAGGTCGAGCGGCGCATGGTCGCAACCTTGCTGACCCTGATGGATGGGCTCGACAGTTGCGGCAGTGTCGTTGTGCTGGCGGCGACCAATCTGCCCGATCTGATCGACCCGGCGCTGCGGCGACCGGGGCGGTTCGACCGCGAATTGCAAATCCGCCCGCCCGATGAGCAGGGACGGCGTGAGATCCTGGGCGTGCACACGCGGAGCGTTCCGCTCGCCAGCGATGTCGATATCGCCGATATTGCGCGGCGCACTCATGGCTTTGTCGGGGCTGACCTCGCATCCCTGGTGCGAGAGGCCGGTATGACCGCGATCCGTCGCCGCTATGAAGACGGCGAAACTGGCGCGAAGGTAACCGCCAACGATTTCGAGCACGCGCTGCTCGATGTGTCGCCTTCCATCCTTCGCAGCGTCAGTGTGGACGTGCCGCAGGTCGGGTGGGATGAGGTTGCCGGGCTGGCAGAGGCTAAACAGCATCTTCGCCAGGCTGTCGAATGGCCGATGAAATATCCCGATCACTTCGCTCGGATGCAGCTGACCGCGCCGCGCGGCGTGCTGATGTATGGGCCGCCGGGAACCGGTAAGACCTTGCTGGCGAGAGCCGTGGCGAGCGCGGCCAATGCCAATTTCATCTCGGTCAAAGGCAGCGAGCTGGTCTCACAATATCTCGGCGAGTCCGAACGCGCTGTGCGCGAAGTCTTCAAGCAGGCGCGCCAATCGGCCCCGACGGTCCTGTTCTTCGACGAACTCGACGCGCTGGCACCGGCTCGATCCGACCGGGTCAGCGAAACGTCGGACCGGGTGGTGGCGCAATTGCTGACCGAACTCGATGGTATTGAGCCGCTGCGCGGTGTGCTGGTGCTTGGCGCCACCAATCGGCCAGACCGGATTGACCCGGCCCTGACGCGCTCAGGCCGGTTCGATGTGCAGGTCGAGATCGGCATTCCGAACCAATCCGAACTGGCAGAGATGTTCGCGGTAAAGCTGGCCGATGTGCCGCATTCGGGCGAGCTTGACCTTGCGAGTCTGGCGGTCCAAGCATCCGGCATGACCGGTGCCGATATAGAAGCGATCGTTCGGCAGGCATCGATGGCCTGCCTCGAAGATGCACTGTCGAGCGGCGGTGTGCCTGAACCCGATCAGCTTATGCTGACCCAGCCAATGATCGAAACCGCAATCACCCGGCACCAGGAACGCCCGCAATGATCTACCTTTATGGTGTGACGCGCGCTGTGCAATCCGATCAATTGCCCGATGCCGCGGTGTTTGGCGGGGCAGTGGAGCTGATGCCGGTCGATGATTTGACCCTCGTGGTCGAGCATGTTGAGGCTGTTGTCCTGCAGGAAATGTTGGGCGAGGGCGCGCGCGAAGACGACACCATCCTGCACAATGCCGTGATGGCGCATCAGGGCTTCATTAACAGCGTGGCCGAGGCCGCTGATATCGTCCCCTTCAGGTTCGGTACGGCGGTTGAGAATGACGCCGCGCTGGCAGAGCTGATCGCGCAGCAGGGCGCATCGCTCAACGCAACGCTCGATCTGATTGCAGGTCACCTCGAATGGGGCGTGAAAATTGTTCGCAGCGAAGCCGCACGCAAGCCTGAGGCTACGCCAGCTCCGGCGGGAGGCGCCGATTACCTGCGCCAGCTTTCCGCGAAGAAGCAGACCGAGGATCGGTCGCGCGAAAACATGGCGGAGCTGTGCAAGGAGGTGGCGAAAGACGTCGCCGCAATGGCAGCCAAGGCCCAGCCGCTATCCCTGCGGAGCAGCGACAATAGCGAGGCGCGCTTGCTCAATATGGCCTGCCTGTTGCCACGCGGCAGTGACGCAGCGCTGGCCGATGCGGTCAATCAGGCGGTTGGCCGTTTCGAAGACCTGCCGCTGCGGATCGAGATTTCTGGGCCCTGGCCACCATTCAGCTTTGCTTCGGCGGGCGAGGAGGCCGCGCAATGAGCGATCTAGATCAATTCGAACCCGGGATTTACGGGCTTGAGGCGGAAACCGGCCTGGGTGAAAGCTCGCTTGCTGACGTAGTGTCGCGCCTGCTTGATACCGGGGTCGTGCTGAAGGCCGATCTCACCCTGACGCTGGCCGATGTCGATCTGGTCTTTGTCGGCCTGAACGCCGTGATCTGCTCACCCGACCGCATGAGAGCGCAATTGCAGCAGGCTGACTGATGCCTGCGCCCTTGCTTCTCGGCTTTGTAGCCGATCCCGCTCCACAATCCGTCCCGGACAGTCTCGCAATCGCCAGTTTCGACGCGTGCGGAGCGGTAATTTCAGACCAGTTCGAACCGGGCGATTTACAGCAGATTTCAAAGCATTTGCTAGCGCTTCAGCATTACACGCCCGTCGTTCCAATGCGTCCGGCCCCGGTGCCCGCCGATCTGGCTGAGCGCATGGCCGTGCTGACCCCGAAACTGGCCGAAAACTTCGCGCTGCTGGGCAAAGCGGTCGAATTCGTCATCCAGTTTCCGGTCGATCCGGCGATACTGAAACCTGCGGAAACCGACCCCAAGGATTACCTGCGTAATGCCCTGGCCAGCAAACAGAATTGGCAGCGCGCATCGCAGCAAGAGCTGGAGCTGTTGGGCGGGGCGATCGCCGCGCTTGAGAGCGACGCTTTGGCAAGCAAACTTGGTGAACCAAATGTTAAGGGTTTGGGAGCTAAGCATTATCTTATGAACGGGGACCATTCTTCGCAGGTCATTAACCAATGGCGCGGCCATCTGGGTAATGCAGTGGGCAGCAAAGCTGTCCTCGCGGGACCGTGGGCGCCGTATTCGTTCGTCGAATTGGGAGACTGAGCGTGTCCGTAGCGCTCGATGATCTTGACGCGGCTGGCGTCCTTTCGGTTGGCGCCGAAGACGTTAATGCGATGCTCAATCGCGCCGTGACCGACCCGGCAACGGGTCTGGGCGATGGCGAAGGCCGGGTCGCGATCGATCCGGATTCCGTCGAGCGCGATCTTGCCAAACTCGTTTTGGTGGTGGTCGAATTGCTGCGACGCCTGATGGAAGCGCAAGCGCTGAGTCGAATGGAACGCGGCACCCTGCAAGACGAAGAAATCGAACGGCTGGGCGAGGCTTTGTTCAAAGCCAAGGCCAAGGTCGAAGAAATGCGTGAGCACTTCGGTATCCCCGAAGACGAATTTAACATCGATTTGGGCCCGATAGGTCGAGTGCTATGAGCTACAGCAGATCCGAAAATGACACCGATTGGACCGATGGAAAGCCGCGCCACCGCTGGCTCGGTTTCCTGCGTGCGACCTCGTCTATTGGCGTTCTGGCGGGTGTGACCGCTGGTGCGAGCGCCGTGCTGCCCTATGCCGGCATCGCGCTTGATCCGCGCGTACCGGTCATCACCGGTTCCGGCGCGCCATTCGTGTTCGGTGCGGGCATTGCCATGGTCGCCGCCAGCCTGGTCAATTTGTGGTGGGTGAATTCGCGGATCAAGAAGCCGCTCGATCAATTGCATGTGGCGGTTGATGGCGCGGTGGAAGACGGGTTCTACAAGCGGCTGCAATTGCCGAACAGCGGAATTGGCCCGATCCTCACCAATGCTGCCGACCGGCTGCAGGACATCACGGTTTCGATTACCGATGCGGGCCTGGAAGATGGCGAGCGTCGCTTGCGGATGGTTTTCCGCGATGATGCCGCAACAAAATTTCAGGGTATTCTCTCAGCGCTCGGCAATGTGCATGACGGCATTGTGGAGCGCGAGGCAGAGCGCGATGAACAGCAGCGCGCTATGCTGGAGCGCACGGCGAAAGCGGCGCACACACTGGAACAGACTGCGGCGCTCCATCACAAGGAACAGACCCGGCTTTCCAAAGCGCTCCAGGGCGCCCAGAGCGCGCTTGGTGCAATCCATAGCCAGCTGACCAACCTGCAGCAGATCGATCCACAATCGGTTAACATCGTGATGGACAAATTGAGCGAGCAAACGCGTTCAATCGTCTCTCTCATTGATGCTAACAGCACCGCCCGCGAGGAAGTGGGGCAGACCTCCAACAGCCTGCGCGAAACCGGTGATGAGCTGCGCAATTCCTTCACGCGCCTTAAGCGGGAGCTTGAGGAAACCGCTGATAATGCGCGCAATGTGACGCAAAGTCGCGAAGCCATGCTGGTGGATGCGGTCAGCAATATGCGCTCCAAGCTTACAAGCATTGAGACGAGCCTCGACCAGGCCACTGAAAACGTTTCGCTTTCGGGGCAAAAACTGCGCGATGCGAGCGACGCCATGGCGAGCGATCAGGCCCGCAATCAGGCAGTTTTCGCCCAGTCATTGAATGCCTTCTCGTCCAAGACGGACAGCATGCTCGAAACCGCGCAATCCGATTTGAAACAGTCGATCACTGCGACCCATATCGAGATGGCCAAGTCCATCCGCGATAGCGGCAATGCCGTGAACGAATCCCTGGCGACTATCGATCGTTCGGTGTCTCGTCGCCTCGAGGAAATCGAAGATGCGGCCGTCCAGTTCGATCGGACCATCACGACCGCCTTCAGGGACAATCAGTCCGCTGTAGAGGCCTCGATGTCGTGGCTGGATCGCTCCATCGCCGGCGCAATCGACCGCAATCAGGGCGTTATAGAGCGCTCCACTGCGGATATGGAAAGCTCCATCACCAAAGCGCTTGAGCGCAACCGCACCGACATCACCGGGTCGGTTGCTTCGCTGACCGACACGATTGGCGCCGACCTTGAGGCAAACCGCGAGAAATTCGCCGCCTCGGCTGAAAAATTCGAAGGTGAGATGGCTCGCCGGATGACCGACGGCCAAGACGTGTTGGCCGAAGCGATGGACAAGCTCGATCGGCTGGTCGACGCAGCGAGCGATGCGGAATCGCGTCTCAGCCATGCTGTCGATGCCGCAACCGGGGCATTCGAACAATCGGCTGACACCACTCGTGAGAGCTTGGCCACGCTGACCAGACAGGCAGCCGATCGCATCGAAGCGCTGATTGGCGACGCCGATACCAGGCTCACCGAAGCAGCCGAAGGCGCGGGCAATGCAGCGATCGAAGCGCTGAAAGACGAGATGCAGCCGGTTCGCGAAGCGTCCGATGAGCATGCCGAGTTCCTGAGAAGCGCGACCGCGCAAATGCGCGCCGAGGCTGACCGTTTGGGCGAGGCGCAACAGGCGTCGGAAATCGTCCGGTCAATGTCGAAGCTTGCCGAAGAGCAGCTGCGCGATGTCTCGAAAACGCTTGAAGAGAAGTCGGACGCGGCAATGCAGGCGTTTGAGCGCGCGGCGCATGATATCGAACACCGTTCGAAGAGCGCATCCGAGCGGCTTGAGAAGGTGCACGTTCAGGCCGGAAAATCGAATGAGCTTATGGCCAATTCGATCGAGCCACTCGCTGGCTTGCTTGGCCGCACCCGTACTATGCTCGAGAATATTTCCGAGATCGAGGAAAGCCATCTGGCACCGTCATTGCGGCGTATCCAGTCGAGCCTGCGCGGGATTTCGACCTATATCGAGGACAGCAGCGAAGAGCAGACTTCGCGCATGACCGACGCGGTTCGCGAGGAAGTTCAGCGCGCGGCATCGGGAATAATTAAGCCGGTAGAAGACATCTTGCCAGCGGTTAACGCGCAAAATGACAAGCTTGTGCAGATGGAAATCGCGCTGAGCCAAGCGGCAGAACACGACGCGCAGCTCCCGCCGGAACTGACCCGCGAGATCGGTGAGTTTTGTGCCAACCAGATCGCGGCAGCGAATGACCGCCTGGAAGGGCTTGAGGGTGCGATCGAGAAGCGCCTCAACGTGCTCGGCAAGGCGATTGAGCAGGTGCGCGATCAGGCACCACAGCACATCGAGAAGGCCGTCGATCTGCTGGCGACCAAGCTTGAGGAGCGCTCCAGCGTTCGCCAGGCCGGTCTCGAAGCGGCCTTTACGATGCTGCAATCCAGCATTGAAAGCCAGCTTGTGGCCCTGAGCGAAGCCAGGGAAGCTGTCGGAGCCAAGGAAATCTCGGTCGACGAGAAATCAATCGCCACCGCAGCAAGCAAAGCCGTCGAAAGCGGGATCAGCAAGCTGGCCGATGACCTTAAGGGTCGATTGGAAACAATGTCTGCCAATGTCGTTGAGGCCACCGCTAAGAGCACCGCAGACGGTACTACCGACGTGGCTGCACCGATAGAGGTCAGCCAAGTGAATATGGCGGCGAATGCGCCCCTCGATCAGCAGATCATCGCCATTCAGGGATTGATCGAAGCGGTCGAAAAGCAGGCCGTGGAACTGGCGCAAGTGGCAACCGAGAGCCCCGAATTGCTCGAGGAAATGCCCGAAGCGAGTGCGGCCCTGACATCGGCCGAGAATGCGCTGGCGGCATGGACCCGCCAGATCGACAATGTCTCAACCGCTGTTGCGATTGCCAAGGATGCGTCGCACTCTGAAAAGCAGGCCGCCTGATCGGCCAGACAGGTTGCGCCGGGTACGGCGTTTCAGCTTCTAAATCGCTGCACTAAATTGCCGCACGGTTTGCGCGCGGTAGGGATCGAACAATGCCGCAATCGTGCGTGCATAGGGCAGGCCGTCCGGCGTGATGGTCAGCTGCAGTGCATTTAGCGTCGCCAGACCCCGCTCGATAAATGGTGCGAGGTTATCCTGAACTTGCCTCAACAAACACGGCGACAGGCGCACGGAGCCAGCGCACAGCAATCGCTCGATCACATCGGCGCGCAGGCGGTCCTCTGGCGAACGCACAATGCCGTGCGACGCGGTGAGCTGCCCGGCAATAGCCTGCATCCGGTAGCGCCCGCTATTCTTCTCATTCTGCGCGAGAAGGTGCGGAAAGGCGCTGATGGCTGAGCTGCCAAGGCCAATCAGCGCGGGCGATGGATCATCAGTAAAACCCTGGAAATTGCGCCTGAGCGTGCCTTGGCTAGCTGCAATCGCGAGTGGATCGGCAGGCTTTGCAAAATGATCGAAACCGACCGGCTGATAGCCATTGCTGGTGAGGAAATCATATCCGCTCGCCGCCATGGTAAAGCGCGTGTCACGCCCGGGCAGGTGCTGATCTGGGATCATCCTTTGCCGCGGCACGATATGCGGCACATGGGCATAGCCGAACAGCGCGATCCGGTCCGCACCGAGCAACCCCGCATATTCGAGCGTATCGCTAAGATCCTGCTCGGTCTGTTCGGGCAGGCCGTACATCAGGTCGAAATTGATCGACGAGACGCCCGCATCGCGCAGCCAGTCAATCGTGCGGCAGATCATGGCATCGCTTTGCTCGCGGCCGATAGCCTTCTGGCAATGCGCGGCGAATGTCTGCACGCCCATGCTGGCGCGGGTGACGCCGACATCGCGCAGCACCTTGCCCCATTCGCGGGTCATGCTGCGCGGGTCGAGTTCGACCGAATATTCCGCATCGCTGCAATGCAATTGAGTTTGAAGAGCCTCAACCAAATCGCTGAAATCGCTCGGTTCGATGGCGTTGGGGCTACCTCCGCCAAAGGCGATGCGACGCACTTTGCTTGTGCCCGGTAGCAGCGAAGCCACGGTCTCAATCTCGCGATGAAGCGCCCTTAGGTAGGAATCGCGCCGTGCTCTTTTACCCGCAGCCGCCGTGTTGCAGCCGCAATAATAGCAAATCTTCTCGCAAAACGGGATGTGTAGGTAGAGCGAGACATCGCCCTGTGCTCCCGCAATGGCATGGGTCAGGCTGCTGGTTTCGATCGGTCCGAAATCGGCGGCGGTCGGATAGCTGGTGTAACGCGGTACGGGCGTTTCCAGCAATTCAGGATGATAGGGCCACATGCGAGCTGCGATGGGGGCAGCGGACGCTCAGTTCATTGTCCTAGATCAAATCGCGAGCGGCAATTGCCCGCATGGCACGCTTTGCTGCTGGGGCAGTGGGGCGATCGCTCCTGCTGACCGCCCTTGCTAAGCGGAATGGTAATCTGCCCGCCGCCACACAATTGCATGACCAGCGAGCTGTCTTCCGCCATCGGGGCAACGAGGCCGAGCGGTTCGGCAGCCAACATCGCCGCCGCGATCCAAGCGAGGGCGGAACCGCTCATTGCTCGTTCTCCGGCTCGTCTTCCAGATCGTCGTCATCGATCAGGATGCGATTGGCCGCGCCGTCCATGTCCTCGTACTGGCCGTCGCGCATGGCCCAGAAGAACACGAGCAATCCGAATGCGCCCATGCCGAGCGCGATTGGGATGAGGAAGGCGAGTCCTGTCATGTGTTTCCAGTCATTTTCGGCCGGTCATTCTGGGTCGTTCATTTGGCTGATCCCGCGAGGCGCAGCGAATTTGCGACCACGATCACCGAGCTGAGCGACATCGCAATCGCGGCGATCAGCGGCGTAACATAGCCGAACAGTGCAAGCGGCACAGCAAGCAGATTGTAGCCGATGGCAAAGGCGAAATTCTGGCGCACGATGCGCATGGTCGAACGCGCAACCCGCACGGCAAGCGCAACCGGCATCAATTTCTCACCAATGAAGACCGCATCGGCGGCCTGCTGGCTGGCATCGCTGGCCGTGCCCGGCGCGATGGAGGCGTGGGCGGCGGCGAGAGCTGGCCCGTCATTCAGGCCGTCGCCGATCATCAGCGGCTTGGCTCCGCTCGATTTGAGCGCTTCGAGCGCCTCGAGCTTGCCTTGCGGGCTGATCCCGGCCTGCCCCTTCAGTCCGAGGGTTTGCGCGGCCTTTGTCACTGCCTGGCTCTGATCGCCTGACAGGATGCGGCTCTGGATCTTTTGGTCCTGGATCGCGTCAATCGCCGCCTTGGCATCATTGCGCAGCGGGTCGGTGAAGTGCAGCGTGATGGCAGGTACGTCAGCGATCCTCAGCTGAACTGCCAGCTCAGCGGTTTCGCTTTCCGGGCGCTCCAAGGCGACGGGCTGGCCCTGGTAGAGGCCAGCGACGCCATGTCCGGAGGTTTCCTCTACCCCGTCTACCTCGGCGGCGGTGACACCCTCGGCCAACAGGCCGCTGGTCAGGCCAACGCTGAGCGGATGGCGGCTCAATTGCCCTGGGACTGGCGCAATCGAG
>JBCBDF010000002.1:0-1608 GCA_038529875.1 Pseudomonadota bacterium
GCTGGATCAAG
Organism: Pseudomonadota bacterium; assembly: GCA_038529875.1. Lineage (GTDB taxonomy): Bacteria > Pseudomonadota > Alphaproteobacteria > Sphingomonadales > Sphingomonadaceae > Erythrobacter. The sequence goes on from JBCBDF010000002.1 coordinate 12, forward strand.
GGTGAGGGGCAGGCACTGGCCGATTTTGAAAGCTTCAACCGGGCAAACCTGGCAAAGGATCGCGATGGCGACCTCGTCTTCATGGCCAAGAGCCCGTGGGACGTGAACTACCAGGAAGAAAAGAACCCCGACCTGACCTTTTCCGCCACGAAGGAACGGTAGGCTTGCGAGCAATCGCGGTTCACGGCATGGAATGTCCCATGACCGTATCCGGCCCAACATCGCAGACCTTCATCTCACAGCGCCTCAAGCTCAATTACTTTGACTGGGCCCAGACCGACGCAGACCGCGCCAAGCCGCCATTGGTGCTGGTGCATGGCGGGCGCGACCACGCGCGCAGTTGGGATTGGACGGCGGAGCAATTGTGCGAGGATTATCACGTGGTGGCGATGGATCACCGCGGCCATGGCGACAGCGACTGGGTCTCTGACGGCAATTATAACTCCAACGATATGGTCTATGACCTTGCGCAATTGATCCACCAATTGGGGCGCGGCCCGGTGACCATTGTCAGCCATTCGATGGGTGGCAATGTCGCCCTGCGCTATACCGGCATGTTCCCCGGTATGGTCACAAAACTGGTCGCGATCGAAGGTCTTGGCCCCAGCCCAGAATGGCGCGCCAAGCAGCGCGAGACGCCCTATCCAGAGCGTATGGCCGAGCGGATCGAGAAGAAGCGCAAGGCCGCCGGGCGAAGTCCGCGCAAATATGAGAGCATCGAGACCGCATTTGCGCGGATGATCGAGGAGAACTCGTACCTTACCGAGGAGCAGGCGCGGCACCTGACCGTGCATGGCGTCAACCGCAATGAGGACGGCACCTACAGCTGGAAGTTCGATCCGCACCTCAACGTGTGGGGCGTTGAAGATGTCGCGGACGAGTTTATCGAGCAAACTTGGGCCGCGATCGATTGCCCGACCTTGCTGCTATACGGTGCAGATAGCTGGGCTTCGAACCCTGAAAAGGATGGCCGGATTGAGCATTTCGATACGGCGGAAGTGGTCGAGTTTGAGAAGGCGGGGCACTGGCTGCACCACGATCAGTTCGACAAATTCATGGCTGTGCTAAGAGACTTCTTGTGAAGGTTTGGCTCTGATCTGACGGGAGAATACGGATGGCTGAGTTCTTTGATGCGCTGAATGATACGCACATCGCCATGATCGAAGCCCAGCCGGTGTTCTTCGTCGCCACCTCTGCCCCGATTGGGCGGATCAATCTCAGCCCCAAGGGCTATGACGCGTTTCGTATCTTGGGGCCCAAACGGGTCGCCTATCTCGACCTTGGCGGGTCGGGCAATGAGACGCACGCGCATCTTGGCGCGGATGGGCGGATCACGGTGATGTTCTGCAATTTTCAGCAGCCGGCGAATATTCTGCGCATTTATGGTCGCGGTGTTCCCGTGCTGCCTCAGGATGAGGGGTGGGAGAAACTGGCTGCGCATTTCACCATGCTGCCCGGTACGCGGCAAATCTTCGCAATCGATATCGAAAGCGTGCAGACCAGCTGCGGCTGGGGCGTGCCGCTTATGACGCTGGAGGCCGAGCGCGAGACGTTGAAGAAAGCGCATCGTCAGTCCAATCCGGCGGAGTGGGAGGCC
>JBCBDF010000002.1:1618-20169 GCA_038529875.1 Pseudomonadota bacterium
GGAGGCCAAGATGGCGACCCGTATCGCCAGCATCGATGGCCTGCCAACGCGACCAACTGATCGCTATATTGCGGGTGAGTGAGGTGACAGGCGCGTGGAGCTGACCTTCGCCACGTACAACATTCACAAGGCGGTGGGCCTCGACCGGCGGCGCGATCCCGAGCGGATTATGGCGGTTTTGCGCGAAGTGGATGCCGATGTCATCGCCCTGCAAGAAGCCGATATGCGCTTTGGCGAGCGGGCAAGCGTGATCCCGCGCGCGGTGCTGGACGACAGCCCTTGGGATGATCTGCCGGTGGCCAAGCGTCCGCGAAGCATCGGCTGGCATGGCAATGCGCTGCTGCTGCGGCGGAGCATGCAATTTGTCGATGCGGGCGCGCTCGATCTGCCCATGCTTGAGCCGCGCGGCGCGGTGTTTGCGGAGCTCGATCTGGATGGCGCACGATTCCAGGTTGCGGGCGCGCATCTCGATATTTCGGGCCTGCGCCGCAGCGACCAGGTGCGCGCCATCCAGCGAGCATTGGATCGCTCGGGGGATGAATGCCCGCGCGTGGTGATGGGCGACTTCAACCATTGGGGATTGCAAAACGGGGCGATGCGAGAGTTCGGAAGCGGCTGGACCATCAGCGCACCCGGCCGTTCCTTTCCCGCGCGCAGGCCTCTCGCAAGATTGGACCGGATCGTCTCGTCCAGTGACTGGGAAGTAGTAGAGGCCGGAGTGCATCACAGTTCGCTTGCAGCCCAGGCCTCGGATCATTTGCCGGTCTGGGCACGCCTCAAACTGCCTAATAAGTAATCAAACGGTTAAAATTTAGGCAAGCACCCCTTCGCACTTGCACAACGAATCGCTGATTCCGCGCGATTCTGGGCCTTTCCAACAACTGGCACACCCTTTGCATCATCGAATGCGCCGGAGCTGACCGGCGGAGTAAAGGGGGCACGGATGAAGTTCATCATCGCCATCATAAAACCATTTAAGCTCGACGAAGTCCGCGAAGCGCTGGGCGCTATTGGCGTTGCGGGCATGACCGTTTCCGAAGTCAAAGGCTTTGGCCGCCAGAAGGGCCAGACCGAAATTTACCGCGGCGCGGAATATTCGACCAACATGCTTCCCAAGGTGAAGCTCGAAATTGCCGCGAGCGACGACATTGCCGCGCAGGTGGTCGAAACCATCCAGCAAACTGCCAACACCGAAGCCATCGGCGACGGCAAGATTTTCATGCTCGATCTCGCATCGGCAACTCGGATCCGCACCGGCGAGTCCGGCGAAACCGCGCTCTGACGGGGGACACAGACAATGAAAACAACTCTCATGAAATTCGGCGCGCTAGCGATCGGCACAGCCGCCTTTGCTCAGCCTGCACTGGCAGCGCCTGCGGCTGAGGCCGTGTCGGGCGGCACAGCTTACATCCTCAACACGCTCCTGTTCCTGATTGGCGGCTTCCTGGTTATGTGGATGGCCGCTGGCTTTGCCATGCTCGAAGCTGGCTTGGTTCGTGCGAAGAACACATCGACACAGTGCCTCAAGAATATTGGTCTCTATTCGATTGCGGGCCTGATGTTCTGGATCGTGGGCTATTCCATCGCGTATCCCGGTTTCGCTGAAGGGGCGCTCGGCCTGTTTGGCGTGGCGGATTTCCCATATTCCATGCAGGGCGTTGGCGAAGCAGATACGGACACTGGTTACTCCGTAGCATCCGACTGGTTCTTCCAAATGGTCTTCTGTGCGACAACTGCCTCGATCGTCTCAGGGACTATTGCCGAACGTGTGAAGATCGTTCCGTTCTTCATTTTCGTCACCATCCTGACGGCTGTGATCTATCCGGTTGTGGTCAGCTGGGAATGGGGTGGCGGCTACCTCGACAGCCAGTGGGGCTTCAGTGACTTTGCTGGTTCGACCCTGGTTCACTCGACCGGCGGCTGGGCTGCTCTGATGGGTGCCCTTATCATTGGCTCTCGCATGGGGCGATATGGCCCGAACGGCCAGGTCAACGTGTTCCCGGGGACCAACATCCCACTGGCGACGCTTGGCACATTCATTCTGTGGCTCGGCTGGTTTGGCTTTAACGGTGCATCGCAGCTGGCGATGGGTACTGTGGGCGACGTGTCCGACGTGTCGAAGATCTTCGTCAACACCAATATGGCCGCTGCTGGCGGCGTGGTCGTTGCGATCATCCTGACCCAGGTGCTGTATAAGAAAGCAGACGTTACCATGGCGCTTAACGGCGCGCTGGCGGGTCTCGTGTCGATCACGGCTGAACCGCTCGCTCCCACCGTTGGCCAGTCGATCTTGATCGGCGGCATTGGCGGTGCGATCGTGGTCTTCGCCGTGCCAATGCTCGACAAGCTCAAAATCGACGATGTTGTCGGCGCGATCCCGGTTCACCTGTTCGCAGGTATCTGGGGCACGTTGATCGTCGCCTGGACAGGCGATGCGACCCTCGTTGGTCAGCTCGTCGGAGTACTGCTGACCGCTGTCTGGGTGAGCGCGGCATCCGCAGCCGTCTGGATCGCTCTCAAATACACCATCGGTGTTCGTCCGAGCGAAGAAGACGAAATGGGCGGCCTCGATCATGCAGAGATCGGCGTCGAAGCCTATCCCGAATTTGCGAGGAGTTAGCTCTCGCACAACCAGCTTAGCGGGGGGAACTCTCTCCTCTCCCTCCCCCCGCTAACCCTTGTTCCTCCTGCGAACAAACAACTTTGATAAGGCCGGGGCGGCATGTTCGCTCCGGCCCTTTTTTCGCGAAATTGGCATGTGGCTGAGTGGAAACACTTGCTGCACGAAATTTGACCAATCAAAGACATGAACTTGCATCTCAATCAAACTAGGCGCTTTTTTCGGTTCGCGGGCACAAAGACCCGGCTTACAGGAGAGAAACGATGCAGTCCCCTAGGCTCATTTCGATCAAGAATTTCCACACCGCCCTGCTCGTAAGCGGAGCGCTGGTTCTCGGTTCAAGCCCTGCACTGGCTCAGGATAGCGACACCGCCGATGCCGCAGAAGAAGCCAGTGGCAATGTGATCCTGGTTACCGCGACGAAGCGCGATGCGACGATCCAGGACGTGCCGTTTTCGATTAACGCGCAGACGCAGGAGGATATCCAACGCTCAGGCGCTGTCACTCTTGAAGATCTTTCGCGCAATGTCGCTGGTCTGTCCGTTCAAAACCTCGGCCCTGGCCAAAGCCAGGTGTCTGTCCGCGGTGTTTCCGCCGGTCAAGTCGTGCGCGACCAACCCGGCGTCAAGGAACAGGTCGGCGTCTATCTCGATGAGTCGGTCATCTCGCTGTCGCTGTTCACCCCAGATCTCGACCTGTTCGATCTCAATCGGGTTGAGACTTTGCGCGGGCCGCAGGGCACCCTGTTCGGCTCCGGATCTGTCGGCGGCACGATCCGCTATATCACTAACCAGCCAGACCCGGATGCGGTTGAAGGGCTGGTCGAAGGCAATGTGAACCTCGTCGATGGCGATGATCTGGGCTGGCATCTTAAAGGCGCGGTGAATCTGCCGCTCGGCGAAAATGCCGCGGTGCGCGCGGTTGGCTATTACACGCAATATGGCGGCTTCATCGACGCGCAGGGGCCAGCTGGCGGCGAAGACGTCAATAGCGGGGAGCGTTATGGCGGCCGGATCGCAATGCGGCTCGACACGGGCGAGGGCTTCAGCATTACGCCGCGCATCGTCTATCAGAAGGTCACGGCTGACGGGTTCAACCGGCAGGAGCTTTTCAGCCTGTTCGCAAACCCGTTCACCACCACGCGTCCGCCGACCCAGCTTGGCGAGCGGGAACAATTCCTGCTGCTGCGTGAGGCATTCGAGGACGAAACGCTGATCGCCGATCTGGTGGTGGAGGCCGACCTTGGCCCTGTTACCATGACGTCTGTCAGCTCTTACACCAACCGCGATATCCTGGTCAGCCGCGATGCCAGCGCACTGACCGGCTCGGTTTCGGTCGACCTGGGTTATCCGGACGCGGCGGTGCTGCTGCCATCGAATCTGCGGGACACCACCGATGTCGAATCCTTGACGCAGGAAGTGCGGTTCGCCTCCGATTATGACGGGCCGATCCAATGGGTCATCGGTGGGTTCTATTCAGAGACCGACCGGTTCTATCGCCAGCGCCTGCCCACTCCTGGCTATGCGGCGGCGACAGATGCAACATTGGGGGCGGGCACGTCGGCAGCAGTCGCTAACGGGTTTGCCGACCTGGATTCTCCGTTCAATTCCGACCTGCCCTACAATATCGAGCAGCTCGCGATTTTCGGCGAAGCGAGTTGGGAAATCACCGATGCGCTGACCTTCACCGCCGGTGGCCGGTATTATGACTTTGAAGAAACCCGGACCATCACCACGGGCGGCCTGTTTGCCAATGGCGATGCGGGCGTGGTCGATGAGACGTCTTCTGACGGTTTCACTCCGCGTTTCCTGCTTAGTTATGAAATCAATCCCGACCTCACCATCAACGCGCAAGCTTCGCAGGGCTTCCGATTGGGCGGGGTCAATGATCCACTCAACACCCCGCTTTGCAATGCCGATGATTTGGCGCTGTTTGGTGGGTTTCAGGATTACGATGACGAGACCCTGTGGAATTATGAGCTGGGCGTGAAAGCGCAGGGCAACGGCTTCACGTTTAACGCAGCCGGGTTCTACAACGACATCAGCGATCTTCAGGTCACGCTCGATGCGGGCAGCTGCTCATCGCGGATCGTCTTCAACGTTCCGGATGCGCATTCTTTGGGGGTTGAGGCGGAGCTTGGCTTTAGCCCGGTCGATGGACTCAACTTCAACCTGTCAGGCAGCTGGATCGAAGCCGAATTCGATACGACGCTGCCCGGGGCATTGGCTGAGGCAACCGGCATTCGCGAAGGCAACCGCTTGCCATCGGTGCCTGAGTTCCAGCTCGCCGCAAGCGGCAGCTATGAATGGCCGGTCTCTGACAATGCAGAAGCGTATATTTCCGCCTCGGTCACACATGTCGGATCGCGTTTCACCCAGCCTGCCGATCAGGAAAACAATCCGCGCACCTTTGTGCATGGCTTGCCGTTTGGTGGCGCGCCAGCGGATGCCGCGACCACGGTCGACCTGCTGCTCGATGATTATCAGTTGGTAAACCTGAGCGCCGGGGTGGATTTCGACAGCGGGCTAAGCCTGGTGGTCTATGCCAACAATGTGTTCGACGAGAATGCATTGCTGTCATTCGACCGCGAGCGTGGTGGCCGCGCACGGCTCGGCTATCGGGTCGGCCAACCACGCACGATCGGTGTGACAGCGCGCCAGTCGTTCTGATCTAAACACAACCTATTGAGAGAGCCGGGGCGAGAGGATCGCTCCGGCCTTTTTTAATGGGCTAGTCCACCGTTCAGGAAAGGTGATATCCTCCTCAAAATGAGAAACCTTATTTTGGCTATTGCGGGGCTCCTCATGTCCGCATCGGGCATAGCGACGGCTGCCGAAAGAGAGCAGGAAATCGGGCCTCTTGCCTATCTGCCGGCGCTCGCCGGTGACTACTCCACGCTCGATTCTGAGGAAACGGATAGCCGCTATCATATTTTTGTGAGGCTGCCGGAGGGCTACGAGGACAAGCCAAAGCAATCCTGGCCTGTCGTCTACTTGCTCGACGGCGACTCGACCTTCCCGATGCTCGCCCCACAGCACCTCTTCCTACACTATGATGAGGGTCTTCCCGAGGCCATTTTGGTTGGTATCGCATATGGCGGGTTCGGTGCAATCAACCGGCGTGGTCATGATTTCCGTCCGGTACTTGAAGGCGGGGGCGCGGGTGGATCGAGCGCATTCCTCGCGATGCTGGAAGGCGAGTTGATCCCCCGCATAGAGGGAGCATTTAGAACCGATCCAGCCAAGCGCATATTGGTAGGGCAAAGCCGTGGCGGCTCGTTCGTTCTTTATGCTGCAGTCGAACGACCCGAACTGTTCTATGGCTATATCGCCAGCAACCCAGGCCGCGAATATCCGGACAGGAAGCTATATGGGATGGGTCGCGCAATGCTGGAAGTGAGAACGGAAGGCTTGCTTGTGCTCGCATCCGGATCGCGCGACCGAGACTATTTGCGCGGCACTGCGCTTGAATGGGCCGAGACCTTTGCCAAGCGAACGGATTTGCCGTGGCGTGCGCAGTTTCTCGATATACAAGGGGGCACGCATGCGGCTTCGTTACCGGAAGTCTACCGCCGCGCGATGCTAAAGATCCTGCCGCCTCCGTCGGAAGAATAGGGGCTCGCTTACTGTGTCGCCTCTCTTACAAAATCCGCGCAGCGTTCGCCGATCATGATGCTTGGCGCGTTGGTGTTGCCGCTCACGATCTTAGGCATCACGCTCGCATCGGCGATCCAGAGCCCGTCGACCCCGCGCACCTTCAGCGTCGGATCAACCACGCTGTGGTCATCTGCGCCCATACGGCAGGTGCCAACCGGGTGGTAGACTGTGTCTGCGCGGTTGCGGATCAGCTCGTCGAGCGCATCATCGTCGTCAATATCGATCGGATAGCGATCGCTAGGTCCGAATTCCTGCAAAGCGGGCGCTTCGGCAATGCGGTGTGACAGGCGGATGCCTGCGCGCAGGACGGCGAGATCGCGCTCATCGTCGAGGAAATTGGGATCGATCACCGGGGCTGCTGCGGCGTCGCTCGATCCAAGCCTCACGGTCCCGCGACTTTCAGGGCGCAGCACACAGGCATGAAGCGAGAAGCCGTGCTCCTTTACCTTCTCGCGGCCATGGTCCTCCAGCACTGCGGGTACGAAATGCCATTGCACATCAGGCGCTGGGCTGTCTGGCATCACGGTCCAGAACCCGCCCGCCTCGGCATAGCAGGTGGTCATCGCGCCGGTGCGGCTCTTGCGGTGTTCCAGCATTGCGCCCGCCATCCGCAATGTGCCTTTGAGCGTCCCGCCAATAGGTACGTCGCTCTCGGTCTCCCATGCGGATACATAATCGAGGTGGTCCTGCAGATGCGAGCCGACCGCTGGCCGGTCGAGCACGACGTCAATGCCGTGCTCCTTCAAGTGCTTGCCGGGGCCGATCCCCGACAGCATCAGGATTTGCGGAGAGTTGAATGCGCCAGCGGAAAGGATGACGCCGCGCCGTGCATAGAGCATTTCGCTGCGCCTGCCGCGCCGTACTCTTACGCCGGTCACCCGACCCTGCTCGATGACCAGTTTCTCGACCAGCGTGTTGGTGCGGACGGCGAAATTGCCCTGCTCACGGATCGGCTCGACATAGGCGCGCGAGGCCGACCAGCGTTCTCCATTGCGCTGCGTCACCTGATAGAGGCCGAAGCCTTCCTGGCTGTCGTCGTTGAAGTCGTCATTGCGCCGCAGCTGCATTTCGCTCGCGGCCTCGACAAAGGCGTGGCTCGCCGGGTTGGGTGAAATCAGGTCGGAGACGAATAGCGGCCCGCTCGTCCCATGATAGTCATCCGCCCCGCGCTCGTTCGCCTCGGCTTTCTTGAAATAGGGCTGCACGTCGTCATAGGCCCAGCCCGTGCAGCCCATGTCGGCCCAATTGTCATAATCCCAGGCATTGCCGCGAATATAGACCATCGCGTTGATGGCAGAGGAACCGCCTAGCCCTTTGCCGCGCGGCTGATAGCCGATCCGGCCATTCAGCCCTTTTTGCGGGACGGTGTCGAATTTGTAGTTCGACGAATTGCGGATGAAGGGCATGAAGCCTGGCGTCTTGATCAGGAAATTGTCATTGCGACCGCCTGCCTCGACCAGGCACACGCGTTTGGTCCCGTCAACCGCGAGTCGCCCGGCAACCGCGCTACCCCCGCTGCCACCACCAATGACGATGTAATCGAAGCTTTCCATGATCTCTCCTCTTGAAAGAGAGGCTTAAGCAGCTTCGGGGCTATCCGCAATCGGGTTTCGATCCGCCACCGGGATTTGGCCGCCTTCGCCTAAGCCGTCGCTCGCATTAGTGCGTTCGCGCCAGCGTTCGCGGATCATGTCCGATGTCTCGCGGCTGTTATCATGGGTCCAGCCGGGTTCGCGCAGCAGGTAAGACAGTTTGTGCCGCCACGGCGCGCGCCAGATGTCACCGATCATTCCGATCCATTCGTGGAACACCGCCCACAGCAGGTTGAAACTGCCCAGCTGCTTGATGATGCCATAGCGGATCTGCTCATCCTCGCGTTCCGGCTCGAACGTGCCGAACATCTTGTCCCAGACGATGAAGACCCCGGCATAGTTTCGGTCGAGATAGCGCGGATTGGTCGCGTGGTGGACGCGGTGATGGCTCGGCGTGTTCATCACTGCCTCGAACCAGCGCGGCATCCTGTCGATTGCCTCGGTGTGGATCCAGAACTGATAGACGAGATTGATCGCACCGCACACGGCGATCATGCCGGGATGGAAGCCGAGCAGCACCAAGGGTAGCGCCAAGATAAAGCCGAAGGTGAATGATCCAGTCCACGTCTGCCGCAGAGCTGTCGAAAGATTGTAATGCTGGCTCGAATGATGGTTCACATGGGCGGCCCACATCCAGCGGATGCGATGCCCTGCGCGGTGCACCCAGTAATATTTGAGATCGTCGAGCACGAAGACGAGCGGCCAGGCCCACAAAGGCCCCCACCAATTCTCGCTGATATCGAATAGGCGATATTCGTAGGCGCCGATGAAGATCGCCAGCGCGAACCCGCCGAACAATGCGCCGGAAACAGTGGAGCCAAGCCCAAAGGCCAGGCTCACCAGTGTGTCTTTAGGCTCATAGGCGTCGCGCGCGCGATACTTCGCCCAAGCCATCTCGATCAGGATCGCCGCCACAAACAGGGGTACTGCGATCTGAGTGACGGAAAAGGCAGGCAGGTCGATCATGTCAGCGCTTCCCTAGCCGATTGATCGCATCTGCCCAAGCTTGCGGTGCTTCGATGTTGAGGGTGACCGCACCAAAGCGTCTCTCACCGCTATCTATGGAGAGTGTGTTACCCTCAATGCTTGCACGGGCACTCGCGGTCAGGACTCGGCCCGCAAAATGCGTGCCATGCTCCTTAAGCACCATGATCTTGCCAACCGGATCGCGCAGCACCGCGGCGCTTCCATCTGCCGCGACAGCACTCTCCACCGCCGCAAAGCCGTCTTGCACTTCGCCCGCAGCCTGTGCGGCATCATGATGGCCCACAAGCTTGGGGCGCGGGCCTAGCCTTAAGGCAAGCGCCAGCCAGGCCAGCACCAGGATCGCAATCAGCGAACCGCCAAACTGCAAAAGGCGAGCGTCGATTTCCATGTTTGATGGATTGGCATGGGCCAAGCTTTACGGCAAGCAGTGCGCAAAGGGAGATTGCTATGAAGTTTCTGGCCCGCACCGCTTTTGTTGCTTTGGCATTCACCGCTGCGCCCGTCGCGGCTGACAATCACGACCCGGCGCAACTGGTCGCCGCGCAGAAAGACCGCACCGAGCGGGTGGCGCAGCAATTGTGGGAGCTCGCAGAGGTTGGCTATCTCGAAACGCAATCGACCGCACTGCTGCAGACCGAGCTGGCGAGCGAGGGCTTTGAGATCACCGCCGGCATTGCCGAGATACCAACCGCCTTTGTCGCCGAGTGGGGTGAGGGCGGCCCCGTCATCGCAATCCTGGCGGAGATGGACGCGCTTCCCGGTATCAACCAGTCTGCCGCCGCGACCCGCGACCCTGTTGAAGGCAAACATGCGGGCCATGCCTGCGGGCACAACCTGTTCGGCGCGGCCTCGCTCACAGCGGCGATCGCGGTGAAGCAATGGCTTGAGGCGACCGGAACGCCGGGCCGGATCCGGCTCTATGGCACACCCGCGGAAGAAGGCGGCTCGGGCAAGGTCTATATGACGCGCGCGGGGATGTTCGACGATGTCGATATCGCGATCCACTGGCATGCCGATGATGAAAACAGCGCAGCGGCGCGCACAAGCCTTGCCAATCGTTCGGCCAAGTTCCGCTTCACCGGTGTCTCAGCCCACGCCGCTGGCGCACCAGAGCGGGGTCGCTCAGCTCTCGATGGGGCTGAGGCGATGAACATGATGGCGAACATGCTGCACGAGCATATGCCGCAGGATGCGCGCATGCATTATGTCATCACTAGCGGCGGAAATGCACCCAATGTCGTGCCGGACTTCGCCGAAGTGTTCTACTATGTCCGCCATCCCGATCCCGACGGCGTTGAGGACATCTGGGAGCGGCTCGAAAATGCCGCGCGCGGTGCGGCGATGGGCACGGGCACGCAGGTGGAATGGGAAGTGATCCACGGCAACAATCCGCTGCTGGTGAATGAAAGCCTCGCAAGAGTGATGGACGCAAAACTGCGCATGGTTGGCGGGGTCGAATACACCGCCGAAGAGCGCGAATGGGCCGAAGAAGTCCAGAAATCTCTCGGGGATGCGGCCAAACCGCTATCGAGTGCAGCAGAGATTGGCGAATATTCGAAGAGCCTCGGGTATGGTTCGACCGATGTTGGTGATGTCTCCTGGGCGACACCGACGGTGGGCGTCCGCACGGCCACGTGGATTCCGGGTACGAGCGCGCATACCTGGCAGGCGGTGGCGGCCAGCGGCCACTCGATCGGAAACAAAGGCGCGCAGGTCGCGGCTAAGGCGATGGCGCTGATGGCGGCAGAGCTTTACACCAATCCTGGATTGCGCGTCGCAGCGCGGGCCGAGTTCGATGAAGCGCGTGGCCCTGACTACCAGTACGAATCGCTGCTTGGCGATCGCGATCCGCCGCTCGATTATCGTAAGTAGGCGGCGGTCTTAGGGCAGCGCGCGCTAGCCGCCCGCTTGGCCCGCCAGCATGTCGAGCATCGGCCGCACCGGGCTGACATCGTACCCCGCGCTAGACGCTGCGCGCACGATCTCATCCGGGTTGGTGCCGCTTTTGGCCTGCGCGAGCGCCCACAGGAATGCTGAGCGCGTACCCGAGCGGCAATAGGCCAGCACTTTACCTTCAGCTTGGTCCAACGCCTCCAGCATCTGGTCGATTTGCGGCTCGCTGAAGCCGGAATGGCCGATTGGAATGGCCGCGTAGGCCAGACCAGCGGCCTCGGCAGCAGCGGATATCTCATCGCCCTGCGGCGCTTCCGGGTCCTCACCATCGGGGCGGTTGTTGATGATCAGGGTGACGCCAGCGGCCTTGGCCTCTGCAATGTCGTCCAGCGTGATCTGAGGACTGGTGAAAATGGCGGCAGAGAGTTTGCGGAAATCGTTCATTTTTACAGTGCCTTTGCTGTGTGCGGAGCTGGGTGACGGGGCGCTCGCATCGCGTGTTTCGGGCAAATCATGGACAACAGCTTCACGCTAAGCAAGGCATCTTAGGGTTCGAAAGTGTCATAATTCTAGGCGATAAGGCGCGGGATCGGTTAAATCGTTCGCAAAGCAGGGCTTTGTGCGCTATGTTCCGATTCTACGAGGTGGGACTCCGGCATTTTCGGGTCGTACCTGCGCCAAGCGTGGCTTGCTGTCCCTGCGCTGGTGCATAGGAGGTTGGGCAGTCTGGTAAGGTACGTTTTAAGTTATGGGCTACGATAGAGGCCGTCGGCGCGGCCGGGACAAGCGCGACGGATTCGGCGAGGACAGCTACGATCCTTTTGGCGGCGGCGATGGCGGTGGTTTCCCGCCTCCAGGCAATTACGGAAATGACAGGCACGGCGGAGGCGGCGGTGATCGCTTCGGCGGTGGCGGCGACCGTTATGGCGGCGGCGGAGGCGGTGGAGACCGTTTCGGTGGCGGCGATCGCGGCGGGCCACGTGGTGGTGGCGGTGATCGCGGCGGTGGCGGTGGCGGCGGTTTCAACCGCATGCCCGCTCAAGTCGTTGGCACTGGCAAGGGCACAGTGAAATTCTTCAACGGGCAAAAGGGCTTCGGCTTTGTCGCGCAAGAGGGTGGCGGCGAAGATGTCTTCGTGCACATCAGCGCGGTCGAGCGTGCCGGTCTTGAAGGTCTCGCAGAGGGTCAGGAACTCGAATTCAACCTGGTTGATCGCGGCGGCAAGATTTCCGCTCAGGACTTGCAGGTTGTTGGCGATGTCATCGCTGTCGAATCGAAGCCTGCTGCGCCTCAGCGCGAGCTGACCGGCGAGAAAGCCACCGGCACCGTCAAGTTCTTCAACTCGATGAAGGGCTTTGGCTTTCTGGTGCGCGACGATGGCCAGCCGGATGCATTTGTGCATATCAGCGCAGTCGAGCGTTCTGGCCTCCAGAGCATCAATGAGGGCGAACGCTTCGAATTCGATCTCGAAGTGGATCGACGTGGCAAGCACTCAGCGGTCAATCTGGTGCCTGTTCAGGGATAATCTGGCGCAACATATCAAGGCCGTTTGACCGGATATGCGAGCGGCCTTATCCAACTATCCGGAGATGGCGGCTCTCAACAGGCCGCCATTTCCTTTCGTAACTGCATTTTGAAAATCCAAGGATCATTCCATGTCGATCACACCGCTCATGCCTGTCTATCCCCGCTGTGGGGTTCGGCCCGTTCGAGGCGAGCATTGTCACCTGATTGACGAAGATGGCACGCGCTACCTCGATTTCGCGAGCGGCATTGCGGTGAACCTGCTTGGCCATTCGCATGAAGGACTGATCGGGGCGATTCAGGATCAGGCGGCGACCCTGATGCACGTCTCCAACCTCTATGGCAGCCCGCAAGGGGAAAAGCTGGCGCAGAAGCTGGTCGACAATACGTTTGCGGACACGGTGTTCTTCACCAATTCGGGCGCCGAGGCGGTTGAGACTGCGATCAAGACAGCGCGCGCCTACCATCAAAATGCCGGCGATGAGGGTGACAAGAACAAGTATGAACTCATCACCTTTGCCAATGCCTTCCACGGTCGGACGATGGCGACTATCAGCGCGTCCAACCAGACCAAGATGCATCATGGCTTTTCGCCCATGCTCGAAGGTTTCAAATATGCCGAGTTCGATGATCTGGAATCGGCCAAGGCATTGATGGGGCCGAAAACCGCCGGTTTCCTGGTCGAGCCGATCCAGGGTGAGGGCGGTATTCGCCCTGCCTCGCAGGAATTCATGCAGGGGCTGCGCGCGCTTGCCGATGAGCATGATTTGATGTTGGTTCTGGACGAAGTGCAGTGCGGCGTTGCGCGCACCGGGACGCTTTATGCTTACGAGCAATATGGCATCGAGCCAGACATTCTGGCGACCGCCAAGGGCATTGGCGGCGGCTTCCCATTTGGCGCGTGCCTTGCGACGGAGAAAGCCGCGCGGGGCATGACCTTCGGCACGCACGGCTCAACCTATGGTGGCAATCCGCTGGCGATGGCGGCTGGCTGCGCAGTGATGGATGCTGTGGCGAACGAGGAATTTCTCAGTCAGGTTCGCGAAAAGGGTGAGCGTATCCGCACACGGCTGGAGCAATTTATCGGCAATTATCCGGAACTGTTTGAGCTCGTGCGTGGCAAGGGGCTGATGCTCGGGATCAAGATGAAGGTCGAGAGCCGGCCGTTCTTTGTGCACCTGCGCGATCATCACCAGCTGCTGACCGTTGCGGCGGGCGACAACACCTTGCGTGTTCTCCCACCGCTGGTGATCGGCGATGCGGAAATTGACGAGTTTTTCGACAAGCTATCCGCTGGCGCTGCGAGCTACAAAGTGCCTGAGCCTGCGTAATGGCGCATCGGCACTTCCTCGACCTTAGCGACGCGGGTGCAAATGCCATCGCGGCGATGATCGGCGATGCAATAGACCGCAAGGCCGCACGCAAGGGTTTGGGTAAGGGCCAGCCGGATGCGGATGTACCGCTTGCTGGCAAAGTGCTGGCGCTGGTGTTTGAGAAGAACTCGACCCGCACGCGGGTCAGCTTCGACATCGCGATGCGCCAATTGGGCGGGACCGTGCTGATCCTCGATAGCGCGTCCAGCCAGTTGGGACGCGGAGAGACGATCGCTGACACTGCCCGGGTGCTTAGCCGGATGGTCGATGCGATCATGCTTCGTACTGACGATCATGCGAAGATCGAAGAAATGGCGCGGCATGCCAGCGTGCCGGTGATCAATGGGCTGACCGACCGTTCGCACCCGTGCCAGATTGCCGCCGACCTGCTGACCATTATCGAGCATGGCAAATCGCTTCCCGGGTTAGAGCTCGCCTGGTTTGGCGATGGCAACAACGTGCTCCACTCGATCCTGGAGGCGGCGGGCTTGATGAAATTCAACGTCCGCGTTGCGACGCCAGCGGGATATGAGCCTGACCCCGAATTTGTCGAAATGGCGCGTGCGGGCGGCGCGACTGTGACTCTGACGAATGAAGCCGGCGAGGCTGCAACGGGAGCAGATGTTCTCGTCACTGACACCTGGATATCCATGGGTCAGGCCGATGCAGTTGAGAAGCGGGCGGCGATGGAGCCTTATCAGGTGAACGCAGCTCTGATGTCGCAAGCAAAGCCAGACGCTCTGTTCCTCCATTGCTTGCCTGCGCATGTGGGCGAGGAGGTGAGCGCGGATGTGTTCGAGGGTGGGCAGTCCGTCGTGTTCGACGAAGCCGAAAACCGCATCCACGCCCAGAAGTCGGTTCTGTTATGGAGTTTTGGCCTGCTCGACTGAGCAAAGTGGGCTGCGATGTTCAGGGGCTTAATTTGAGTTCTCACACCACCATATAGGCGTCCATGGAACAGGCTCAGAACAACGCACCGCAGGCTGCCGAGACGTTTTCGGACAAGCTACTTGGCTTTACCCTGCCGACGCGAAGTGCGCGCGGGCGGGTGGTAAGGCTGGATAACACGCTGGCCGATGTGCTCTCAGCTCACGATTATCCCGCGCCAATCAAACATCTGCTTGGCGAAGCATTGGTACTGGGCGCACTCATGGGCGGCCTTCTCAAAGGGGAAAATGGCCAGCTCACCATGCAGGCCCAGACCAAATCGGGTCCGGTGCAACTTCTGGTTTGCGATTATCGTGGCGGGGTTATGCGCGGTTATGCCGAGTTCGATGAGGTGCGGCTTGAACAGCTCGGCGCGAATCCGGGTCTCGCGGCGTTTTTTGGTGAAGGCTATCTCGCGATCACGTTCGAAACCGGCTCGGGGCAACGCTATCAGGGGATTGTGCCGCTTGAGGGCGATACTCTGTCGGAGGCCTGCGAGAACTACTTCGTTCAGTCAGAGCAAGTTCCAACGTTGATTCGGGTTGCCAGCCGCTCCAGCGCAAATGGCCATCAGGCTGCCGGTATCTTGATCCAGCACCTGGCCGATGGCGAAGAAGGCCGCGAGCGCCTGCATGTACGGCTTGATCATCCCGATTGGGAGCACATCGTCGCGCTCGGCGGCACCATCAGCTATGACGAGCTGCTCGATCAAGGTTTGTCGATGGAGGGGATCGTCTGGCGTCTCTTCCACGAGGAGGATCAAATTCGCGTGCAAGGCGGAGCTGATCTGGAACGTGGGTGTCGCTGCAGCGCAGAGTACTATGATACTGTGATCGCACGGTTCCCGGCCGACGAGCAGGATGCAATGCGCAATGGCGATGGCGACATCGTCGTCGATTGCCAGTTCTGCTCGAAGCAATATGTCTTGGCGATTTAACAACTCGTCGCTATTCATGAACGGGTCATCGCTCATTGGCCAATACATACAACCATCGGAAGCAAAATTGTGGCGAGGTGCATTGATGAGCACACATGGAAAATCATTGAGGCGTAAGGTGACGCTTGCCGCAGCTTTTGCGCTCGCTGCCGGTGCTTTCCCGCTCGCCGCGCAGTCCGATGGGCTTGCTATGCTTGCTGGGCTGTCAAAGGGTGAGTGGACAATCACACCGAGAGGCGGGGCATCTTCGCGCAAGATCTGTGTGCGCAGTGGGCGCGAGTTGATCCAGCTGCGGCATTCGCAGCCTAATTGCAGCCGTTTCATTGTAGAGGATGGCACCTCAGAGGTGACCGTGCAGTATACCTGTCCCGGCAACGGATATGGCCGAACGAACATTCGCCGTGAAACTGGTTCGCTTGTGCAAATTGAGAGCCAGGGGATCGCGGAAGGCGTGCCTTTCCAAATGACAGCAGAGGCGCGGCGCACCGGTTCTTGCTGATCGACGAAGGGCTTCCGCTTTCGATTGCTTAATGTGGTGGGCGCGTTAAGCCCTCAACGGATGAGCGTTGATCAAGAGCATAAGCGGGCAACCGCGGTGGTTCTGCTTTCAGGTGGCCTTGATTCGATGGTCACTGCTGCAATCGCGAAAGAGCAGGGCTTATCCGTTCATGCGCTGACCATCGATTATGGCCAACGCCACGTGCGCGAATTGCAATCGGCACGCGCAATCGCCGAGAAGTTGGAGCTGGAGAGGCAGGTCGAGCTGTCGCTCGATTTGCGGGCCTTCGGTGGTTCTGCGCTCACTGCAGACATTGAGGTTCCAAAGGCTGGTGTCGGCAATGATATTCCTGTCACCTATGTCCCCGCGCGCAACTTAGTGTTTCTTGCGCTTACCGTCGCATTTGCGGAGTCAGCCGGTGCGAGCGATGTCTTCATAGGTGTGAATGCGCTCGATTATTCCGGCTATCCCGATTGTCGGCCCGAATTCATCGCCAGCTTTGCCGAGACGGCACGACTGGGAACCAAGGCTGGGGTGGAGGGCGCTCCATTTGAAATCCACGCACCTCTGCAAGAGATGACTAAGGCCGACATTGCTAGCGAATGTGCACGGCTTGGACTTGACCCAGCGTGGAGCTGGTCGTGCTACGATCCCGCCGCAGATGGTTCTGCGTGCGGGCGCTGTGATTCTTGCAGATTAAGACAGAAAGGTTTCGCTGAGGCGGGGCTGATCGACAACACAAAATATGCGGCCTGAGAAGCTGCGCGATAGGGGTGAGACCATTGAGCGATAATCCAAGCACCGCGCAACCGACCGACGACCAAAAGGTGCCAGCATACTCGTGGTACGCTCTAGGTGTACTGGTCGTCGTTTATGTCCTCAACTTCATTGATCGACAGATCCTGTCGATCCTGGCCAACGACATCAAGGCGGATTTGGGTGTTGGGGATGATTATCTAGGCTTCCTGTACGGCACAGCTTTTGCCGTTTTTTACGCGCTGTTTGGCATCCCGTTGGGCAAGCTTGCGGATAGCTGGAAGCGGGTGAGACTGCTCGCGATCGGATTGACTTTGTGGTCAACGATGACTGCACTCTCTGGCTTTGCGAAGAATGCGGCCACTCTTACTGTCGCTCGGATAGGTGTGGGAGTTGGGGAGGCAACGGCTAGCCCGTCCGCGTACTCATTGATTTCCGACTGGTTCCCGGCGCGTCTCAGAGCAACAGCTCTCGCGATCTACTCTTCTGGCCTTTATATCGGCGGAGGGGTTTCACTGCTGATCGGCGGGCTGATTGTTGAAAACTGGAATGAGGCTTTCCCGGACGGTTGGAATGGCATCGTTGGCTGGCAGGCTGCATTTTTATCGGTGGGCATCCCTGGAGTCTTGCTGGCTCTTTGGGTTCTGACCCTAAAGGAGCCAATTCGCGGGGCAATCGATGGGCTGGAGACACCAGAGGATCCAGAGCCGTTC
Organism: Pseudomonadota bacterium; assembly: GCA_038529875.1. Taxonomy (GTDB): domain Bacteria; phylum Pseudomonadota; class Alphaproteobacteria; order Sphingomonadales; family Sphingomonadaceae; genus Erythrobacter. The sequence continues at coordinate 19,096 of JBCBDF010000002.1, forward strand.
AAAGGGTTTTTTCGCGAGCTGTCTCAAGTTATCCCGCCGTTCACCGTCTTCGGCGCAGCGGCGCGCGGCACTGGCGCGCTACTTGGCAATCTTATTGGGCTTATCGGGTTTTTCGCTCTTGCTTGGCTGCTCAGCCAAGCCGTCCCTGCATCTTTCAACATACTCACAGCTGAGCTTGTGGGCGATTTCGCCATATCCGACCAATGGCTGTTCTTGGCCATCGGTTACTATGCCGTCTTCAGCTGGGCGATGGGACTGAAATCCAGAGACTTGCCGACGTTTCAACTCACGTGGGGTTCACCGGCCTTCCTGTGCGTCATTCTGGGTTATGGCACGGTCGCGTTTATGGCCTACTCGGCGTCGTATTGGGGGGCGCCCTATGCTGAGCGCGCTTTGGGCGCCAACAAGTCAGAACTGGGGCTGTTGCTAGGCGCTCCGTCCGCCGTTGCAGGGTTTCTCGGCGTTATCCTCGGTGGCCGGATGGCTGATTATTTGCTCGAACGACGCCCCGATGGACGAGTTTGGGTGATCCTGTTCGGATTGCTATCACCAATCCCGGCTGTCGTGGTGGCCTATACAACCGACAGCGTAGCGATGTTTTATATAATGAGCTTCTTTGCCAACATGCTGACAGCCTCTGCGCTCGGAGCGGCCGCTGCATCAAGCCAGGCGCTGGTTCTGCCAAGAATGCGTGGCGTTGCCACGGCGACATTTTTTCTGGCAACCACGCTTGTCGGCCTCGGCCTAGGGCCTTTTATGGCTGGTTATGTTTCGGCTACCAATAACGACAACCTCTCGATCGGTGTCTTATCGACACTGGTGGTGGTGCCTGTTGGTTTCGTGCTGTTATTGGCTGCTTTGAAGCTTGTGCCGAAGGCAGCCGAAAGCGTAGTCGATCGAGCGAAGCAAGCGGGCGAAAAGATCACCTAGTCGCTGCTAGCGGTTAGAACGCCGCAGGCGATACGTGGACCCGCAGCCCCTGCCGGATCGCTGATGTAATCGTCCGGCCCAGCATGCAGCATCACTGCAGCGCCGTCTTCATCCAATATCAAGGGTAAGACTTCGGTAGCTGAC
>JBCBDF010000003.1:0-20084 GCA_038529875.1 Pseudomonadota bacterium
GTGCGGTCGTGGCGGAACTGGTAGACGCGCAACGTTGAGGTCGTTGTGGGCTAACGCCCGTGGAAGTTCGAGTCTTCTCGACCGCACCAAACAGTCCCAATTCTCCAATATCCGGCATGACCGACGATGGCCACCGCGTGCTGACGCTGGCTGGAGGTGAGACAGCAAAGGCGGCGGCGGCAGCGGGCCTGCGCCGCGAAATAATTCCAATTCAGGGGAAAATCAGCGGGTCGCGAGCAAGTTATAGCGGCTCGCGCTGCGCTCAATTAGAAGCGGAACCCAACGCGCACGCCGACGCGAATGGCGTCATCGTCAAAGCGTTCGTCATTCGAGTCCTTCAGGCGGTATTCGGCGCTGGCCGTCGCGTAGAGCCCGCGAGTTGCACGACCCCAGGCGAGCTCAACCGCTGGCGCGATATAGCTGTCTTCGCGCAAGGCACCGTTTGGATCGCCCCGGGCAATCCGTGCATCGTAATCCCACTGGCGATATTCGACCGAAGGCCGAAAGCGCAGGCGCTTCGCGATTGGCACGCTGTATTTCACCCGCGCAGCCTGGCGTTGGTAGCTGCGGCGTGGCTCATCGGCGCTTTGATTGTCTTCGTGGCGCAGGTCGAAGCGCACCCAGTGATATGACCCTAGGCGGCGATTATACTGCGCTGCGACGCGATAGCCATTACTGTTGCCGCCAATCCTCGTGTCATAATCGCGCTCGCGGTATTCGCCGGTCACGCGCACGCGGTGATTGCCGCGTTGCCATTGAAAACGCGCGCCAAGGCTGGTCTGGTCGGCGCTAAACGATTCCAACACCGCGATATTTTCATAACGCCGGGCATAGCCGCGCACTTGCACTTCTTCCGAAACCTGATGGGTGATCTGCAAGCGAGCAATGCCTGTTTCGAGCCCGTCGCGATCTTCGTCCCGGAATTCAAAAATGCGCGCTTCGCCCTCGGCTCGGATCGTCGTTTTCTCGCTCAAATCATAATTGACGCCAATGCGTGCGCGGACCCCAATGCCGGAGCTGTCGATCCCTTCACCCTGATCGAAATCGAGGTCGGATTCGACTGCGCGAACCTCAACCATACCGTCAAATTGCAGCCTGTCGGGCGCTTCGTCCTGCGCCATTGCAGCCGAGCCGAGAGCTGCCACGGTAAAAGCTGGCGCAAGCCATTTCATGCGCTTGGCAATCAACGACAAAGCTGGAATTTTCACGGATCGATCCTTTCCTTGAGGCTGTTTGCCGCCTGCTCAAGGCACTGGCGCAATTCGCCTTTATCCATTTGCGCAGCAATCAGCGCGTTTTCGTGGGCGCGCGCAGCTTTGCTGAGCTTGGCATCGCCAAATGTGGTTGCGGTTCCAGCGATCTGGTGCAGCAGATGGCGGATTTCGGCGATTGTCGCTTCGCTGAAATCGTCCGCTGCGAGCACATCTTCGATCAAGTTTAAAGTGCGCTCGTTCCGATCGCGGAATTGCTGTCCCAGCGCCTTCAACAGCGCCGGTTCGATCATATGGATGCGCTTGACCTCTTCGTTCCGGCAGCCCTTATGCCCCCAAGCTTCGAACGTGGCGCGCAGGTCTGCCAACGCCACCGGCTTGGCCAAGAAGGCCTGCATTCCGCAGGCGCGATATGAACGGATTTCGTCAAAGCTGGTCGCCGCTGTAACCGCAATAATTGGAAGCGATTCAGGGTCATAGCCGCGCTGTCGCAGCCGCTTAGTGGTTTCGACCCCGTCAAGGATCGGCATCATCACATCCACCAGCATCAATGAATAGGGCCGCCCTTCGGACCGGGCCGCTTCGACCATCTCGATCGCTTTGAGGCCGTTGGGCGCAATATCGATATCAACGGCCAAATGCTCCGCCATCGCGCGCATCGCTTCGGCGCTGATAGGCGTGTCTTCAGCCAGCAGCACGCGCAGCGCATTGGCGCTGTCGACGGCTTGCGCTGCCTCAAACTGGGTAGTGGATGCTTCTTTCACCCGGCGGCTATGTGAGAATATGATTAAGGCCGAGCTAACGATGTTTCCCTACGAGTTGGGTAGCAGTCTCTGAAACCTTCCGGCGAGCACGCTAACAACCGCGCGATCACAGCTCGATCACGGTGCGCGCCAGTCCAATATAATTAACGGTTAATTAGGGATAATTCCTTAGCCGGTAACCCTGAAGCAACCATGAGAAGCGGCTGGGGTCTGTCGCTTGGCTGGATCATTTCAGCCGCGCCCAAAACGAATATGCCGCTTTCGCGGTCAAAATGGGCAACAACGCAAAGGGGGTCGGGACACATCGGCAGCACGGTAAGCATTTGCGCCAGCACTGCATTCGTGCCCTCCGGCGGCGATGCTCCGCGGTCAAATGACTGCCCTTGCCTGATGAACCCACACACATCGTGACCGCGCTTTCGCCGCCTTCCGCGCTTGAGAATAGCAAGCAAATCGCCGCTTCGCCCGCGCGCGCGCCGACGCGCACGCGTAAGCGCGTACGAGCGATCCGGCGCGAGCTGCTGGGCGAATGGCTCGGCCCGCTGCTGGTGGTGATTGCTCTTGCAGCATTGCACACGGTGAACCTCTTCTCCCAGACCGATGGGCGTTTTTTCGACGCGGTCACCGTCAACCAGTCCGGCAGCACGCCGAGCGTGGTGGTGATCGAACGCGATGCCGATTTCGAGGCAAAGGATAGCGCGCGGTTTGTGGCTCTCGAAAGCTCGCTCAGCAGCCTGGGTGTCGAGCGGGTCGGCTATCTCGATGCGGATCGCGGCCTAGTCCAGAGCACTTCGCTTCCGGTTGTTGTTGGCCTGCCCGTGCAGCCGCTGCCCGAGAACGGAAGCTGGGAATGGCGGCAAGAAACTGGCGTAGGTTCGGCCACTCCCGCTGCACGTTCACTGGCCGCTGCGCAATATGGCATCAACCGCGTTCAATCCTCCGTGCTGCCCGGTCTTAACACGCCAATCGCAGTGTTCGACGCGGCGCTCGCCGACACATACCCCAATACCGATGGGGGAAATGGTCGCTTTCTGGTGCCCATGCCAAACCAGCAGAGCATTCCCGTGCTCAAGGCAAGCCAGTTGACCAGCGGCGAAATCGCGCCGGGCGAACTTGAGGGCCTGGTTGCAATGGTCGTGCGACCAGAGGCATTGCGCGGTTCGCTCAGTACACCGTTGGAACCACACCAGCGCGCCACCAGCGAGGCGGTGTTCCGCGCTCACGCGATCAACGCGCTGCGCAAGGACCAGATCGGCTATTATGCGCGAGATTGGGAAGCATGGCTCTTGCTGCTTGCTATCGGAGCGTTGCTCGCGTTGGTCTATCGAGAGATCGACCCCAAGCGCCTGGCGGTGCTGATCCCGATCAGTTTCAGCCTGATAATCGCTGCGGCCTGCTGGGCCGTCTTGCTGTTTACGGGCAAGTTGCTGCCAGTGTCTGCTTTGATGCTCGCGCCGTGGATCATCACATTCCAGCGTGTGATCGAGCGCGAAACATCGCAGGATCGCCGACTTGAGCGGACCGCATCCCGCGCAGTGCAGACCTCGTTCAACCGTTCGGCCCTGCGCGAAGGAGCACGCCTGCCGCAATTCCTGGGCTCCGCTGCGCAATATGCGGGCGTCGAGCGCAGCCTGCTGGTCGAGTTGATGCCCGACGGCAAATTGGAGGCGGTTGCGGCGAACAATGCCTCGATCGACGATATCGCGATTGGCCCCAAGAAGCTTGGCATTATCCTCAAGGATTTGCGCGAAACCTTCACCGTGCGGGATGCCGACGACATCGTCCCCGGCTGGGAAGGCGATGCGCGAATTGGCTGGGTTGGCGCGGGTGACCAACACTTGTTCTGGCTCCACACCCGGCCTGCAACCACCACGCCCGGCAAATCGGCGCATCTGGTGCGCGCGATCGTCACCAGTTTCCGCGAGCTGTTCCGCTGGCGCGCAGACCTCAACGCCCGCGAGAGCCAGGAAAGCCGGTATCTGCCAGTCGACAACAAGGTCGCCAGCGCCATCGCGCTGGTTGCCAACGAATCCGAACAGGTCCGTCGCGGTTTCGACACGATCGACACCGCCGTCATCATCTTCCACCTGATCGGCTCGCCGCTACACGCCAACGAAGCCATGCAGGAGCTGTATCGCGAGGCGGGTCTCAACCTGTTCGACACCTCGCTATCCGAAGCGCTGCTGGCGCTGACCGAGCTGGATGAAGAACGGGTCGAGGCCCTGATCGAAGACCTGATGCTGAACGGTTCGGAAATGCGCATGCCGATGCGCGATCTCGGTCAGAGCGAACGGATGCTGCGCCTTGCAGCCCCTGCGCGCAATGCTCATGGGGCAGACCGCATCCTGGTGCTCGAAGCAATCGACATGCGCGACGTGAACCGCGCGGCCGACCTGCGTAAAGCGGTCGCCAAGTTCATCGATCTGCAGCTGCGCAACGATTTCGAAGCGATCCTGCTCGGCTCGCAACTGGCCAGCGACGAGCGGCTCGGTAGCGAGCAAATCCGCGGAGTTGTCGAACGGATCAGCGAGACCGCACGCCGCGCCACTGGACGCCTCGACGAAGTGGCGAGCCTCGTCCGCTCGGAAACGCGCGATCTGACCGAGGCATGCTATCCGGTCGATGCCACCTCCGTGGTGAAAGACGCGGTTGCCCGTGCCACTGGCCTGGCCAACGAGCTGGGCGTGACCATCGAGGCCGATCATCCCGGCGTCAGCGGGTTTACCCTCGCAGAGCCGGTCGCACTCGCCGACATGCTGGTCGCAATGCTGCGCGTGGTGATCGCCGACACACCGCAAAATGGCGTTGTGAAGATCAAGCTCGAAGAGCTTCAGGGGCGCACGCATATCCGCATTTCAGGCGGTTTCGGCATCGGCTTCGACCGTTTGCTGTGGCTCATGGCCAATTACGAAGAGGGCGCGGTCGGCGAATACAAAGTGATCGGCGAGGGCATGGCCACGGTCACGCGCTGGTCGGCCAGTGTTTCCTATTGGGGCAGCCAGGCCAACGGCTTTGGCTTCAATGTAGATTTACGGGGAGTGGGCTGATGAGCGCGCGTATTCTGGTTATCGATGACGATCCGATCCTGGCCGGCCTGTTGCAGCTGACGCTGGAACTGGAAGGTTATGAGGTCTCGGTCGCCAATGATGGCGATGCAGGGATGAAAATGGTCACGACCGAGCGTTTTGACCTGATCCTCCTCGATCTGGTCATGCCCAAGATCGACGGGATCAAGTTTCTGCGCCTGCTGGCGGAAAGCGGTGCGCATCGACCGCCTCTGATGATCGTATCCTCGGCAATCGAAGAAAATCTGACCGACCATTACCGCGCCCTTGGCGTGGTTGATATTGCCCGCAAGCCAATCGAGCCAGCCGAGCTGGTTAAGCGTGCAAGGCGAGCGCTCGCAAACGGCGCTGCGGCTGCAAACACGGCGTCAAATACGGCGGGGCAAGGCTGAGCCAGACGTCGTGGAGCTGTTTCCCCTCACCATATTTCCCGAAGGCGGATTGGCCGGATCGATTGTCACGACCGTGTGGGTCGGGGTGTTTGTCATGTGCTTCTTCAACCTGCGTTATGGCTGGGTGCTGTCGGGTCTGGTGGTGCCGGGCTATCTCGTTCCGCTGCTGATCGTGAAGCCCTTTGCCGCCCTCGTAATCAGTGTGGAGGCGGTGCTCGCCTACCTGATCGTCTGGCTGTTTTCCGAGAAGATTGCCCCGGGCCGCTTCCCCAGCCTGTTCGGTCGCGACCGGTTCATGGGCCTGATCCTTGCCAGCATCGCAGTGCGCCTGTCATTCGACGGCTTCCTGCTGCCCGAATTCTCCATTTGGCTGGAGGACAATTTCGACCGCCGGATCGATTGGGAAAACAACCTGCAAAGCTTCGGCCTCGTAGTCATATCGCTGATGGCGAACCAGTTCTGGAAACCGGGCCTCGCCCGCGGCCTGTTCGTGGCGACCGTCACAATCGGGCTCACTTACCTGATCATTCGCTTCGGCCTGATGGAGGTAACAAATTTCCGCATCAGCGGCGTGTATTATCTCTATGAAGGCCTCGCGAGTTCGATCCTCGCCAGTCCCAAAGCCTATATTATCCTGACGCTGACGGCGCTGATCGCAAGCCATTACAACGTCAAATATGGTTGGGACTTCTCTGGCATCCTGATCCCGGCGCTGATCGCGCTGCAATGGTACCAGCCGACCAAGATCCTCACCTCGTTCGGCGAAGCGATCATTATCTACTGCGTCGCGCGGATGATCCTGCAGCTGCCCTTCATGGCTAACGTGACGCTGGAGGGCGGGCGCAAGTTGCTGCTGTTCTTCAATATCAGCTTCGCGTGGAAGATGGCGCTGGGCTGGTTCATCATCTGGCAGGGCATTGAGGTGAAGACGACCGACTTCTTCGGCTTCGGTTACCTGCTGTCCACGCTCATCGCGATCAAGGCGCACGACAAGGATATTTTTCCGCGCGTGGCCCGCTCCACCTTGCAAGTTAGCCTCGCTGGCGCAGTGCTGGGCAATTTTATCGGGTTCACGCTATCAGCGGCCACAGCCCGCGCGCCATGGAACGATGGCCAGGCTCAGGCCGAAAGCGTGCAGTGGGATAGTTCGCCGCAATTGAACGCGCTGGTCGTCAACGCCGTTGGCGATGCCCATGCCCGCGCGGTGCGCGGTGTCGCTCAGCCTCTGTCCGCCGAAAGCCGGGACACACTTCGGCGCCTGGTCGAGCTGATCGAAGAAGGCGTGCCCGAAATTGCGCCTGAATTCACCCAGAGAGCGAGCGGCTGGCGGCTTTTGCGAGTGGAAGATGGCCGTCTTGCGATCATCCGCGATGATGACAAGGGTTCGGAACTGCTTCTGTTCGATCCTGAGGCATCGCGCAGCGAAGCGATCATGCTGCCCGACCCCACTGCCATGCCGGGTCTGGCCAACGCTGCCCTCGCCCTGCAACGCAATCAGGATGCGCGCTGGCTGGTTCTGGCCGCACCTTCGCCCAGGTCCGGCGTTGCCGACCAAGGGGTCGCGGAGATTTTCCGCGACGCAACCGAGACCGCGCATATCGTGCTCAGCGCCGCTGAAGATGGTGCGCAATCAAGCTTCGCCTTCGCAGATGCGGCCGCCGCCTCTGCCGATGTGGCCGCGCTGCGCCGCCTGATCCCCGATCTCCGCGTCGAGCTTGCTGGTGAAGGACTGGGCGCACGCGGCGATTACGCAGAATTGCGCATGAGCGAAGCCTCGCTACGCAAAATTGCAAGCCGCACCGTCCCGTCGCCAACATCAGGCCAGCCCGCGACCTGCAGATTGTCGCGCCACCCGGCGAATAAGACCGGTTGGAACAGCCTGCCTCAGCTCGCCTATGCCCGCTTTGAAATCGCGGCGCCCATGATTGCCAAAGTGCGTGGAGGCAAAGCGCCGCTGGTCGCCAGTGCCGCCGCCAAGCTCGCAGGAATGGACATAAAGCGCTGTCGCTTCGGATCGAAGGTGCATTGGAGCCTCTCCGCCCGCGACCGCGATGAAGGCAACATCTTCCTAGTCGAAGGGCAAGAACCACAAAAGGCAGTGCTCACCTTCGAGAATTCGCGCGGCGTCCTGCCCGCCCGGATTGGCGCAGCAGTGCACGGGAAATGGGGCTCAAACGCCTTGTTTGTGGCAAACCGAAGCGACAGTTTCCTGCGCGATCCGCACACAATCTTCGACGTCACATGGCAGGAATGGGTCCGTAGCCAGGAAGGCCTTGAGGACCCGATGATCTTCCAATTGCGCGCACGCCCACGCGAAGCGATCGATTATCGCAAAGGTGTTGACGTGCTGCTGGCGAAGGACCGGATCGGTCCCGCGCAAGAGAGCTTTAGCGAGCTGATCTCTTCGCTCCGCAATGCGGGTTTGCGCGCTGAAACAGTGACCAACTCGCAAAGTCAGGCGGGAATGGAAGCACGCCCAGGCATGTCGGTCCGCTATCTCGATGGTACGAGCGGGCGGCGCTATGCCTTTGGTTGGCTGATGTTCCCCGGGATTGGGGAGGTATCGGAATGAGCCTTTCGATGCTGGCCAAGTCGCTGATCTTCGCACTGCTGGCGCTGACCTCTGGCTGGGTCGGGCGCGAATATGCGATACCTGTGGCCAATTACCTCACCGATGTGCGCGATATCACGGCGCGCGATGCCCGCATTTCGAAGCGTTCGATTGCCTATCGGATCCCGGATCAGGCACCGCTCGGCTTCGTCTTTTCGCAGCCTGTCACGCTAGCGAAGATCCTTGTTCACCCAGCGGTGAGCGAAGACGTGCGCGATCTGGAGCAAGGCTTTGTCTATGGTATCCGCCTACGCTGGATCGACGCAAATGGCGAAGAGATTTCGGTGCATGACACCTATCTGCAGGCGGATTCGCCTGACACGGTGTTCGCTTCAGGGGAAGTATGGCGTTTCTTCCGCACACGGCCTGAATTGGTGGCGGAACAAGACAACTTACTGGTCGAAAGTCCGGAACCCGCCGCGCAATTGGAAATCGAGGTTTTTGACATCGATCGCGGCATCATTGGCATCGATGTGCGCGTATTTGAACAGCGCATCTATCTCGGTGCGCAATCCCTGTCAGCCTTCCGCCGATTGAGCGAGGAATCGCGCGATCTCCTGACCCAGCCAAACGCTTTTCCGGCCGATATGCTGACCCAGCAAGAGCAGCTTAACCTGGGCCGAAATCATTGGCGCGCGGTTGGGCCACTGGGTCTGGATGGCCGCGATTACACCATGCTGGTGCTGTATGAAGCGCTGCGCGAGGATGTGATGCAAGACGGCGTCTTCGATAGCGGGGGCGCGCAATGAGCCTCGCAAAACCTATCCTGGCTGGCGGCGCAGCGGCGGCGATTATCGCGGGCGCGGCCTATCTGTTCCCGGTCTTTGATAGCGTGAAAGGCGTCACGCGAGCCGATGATGCCGAGTTTGCTCTCGGCACAAGCGCCTTTGCAGCACTGATCGGCGGCGAGACAGGCGGTTTGGCTGGGCTGGAAAAACTGGGCTTCGGCGCGGGCACGCTTGCCGGCGCGGACCACACGATGCTTCTGAGCGAAGCTGAGGGCGAATGCGCCGGGCGAGGGATCTATCTGATCCGCTCGCAAGCGACCGATAAACTCGCGCTCACCGCTCCGCATCGTGGCTCTGACAGGCATACCGGAACGCTGGCATCCGCATTGTTCCTGGAGACGGGTGCGCAAGCGGCAGCATGGAATTCGGGCCCACGCCGCGCGACTTCAAAATGCGAGCATGCAATCGACCTCGCGCGTGAGAGAAACCATCTGTTCAGCGCGTTCGCGCTTGGCTTTGCCGAGGCCGCGCCGGATGGCCTGATCGTGCAGTTGCATGGTTTCGATGGTGATCGCCGCGAGAGCCTGGCCGCACGAGAAGCGGGCATCATCCTGAGCAATGGCAGCGAAGCTCCAAGCGCCCGTCTGCTAGACCTTGCCGACTGCCTCAGCCTCGCCTTCGCGCCAATACCCGTGCTGGTCTATCCGGGGGACACGGGGGAGCTGGGTGCGCTTTCCAATGCACAGGGCCAATTGCTGCGCGAAGCGGGCTTTGACGGCTTTGTGCACATGGAAATCTCAGCGGAATTGCGCGCGGCCTTAATCGAAGACGATGCCCTACGCGGCAAACTCGCCACCTGCTTGGCAGAGGCCGCGGCATGAGCGTCGAAACCAAGATCGATACGGACCTCGCTACAGCCATTCCAGAGGGACAAGAGCGGCTGCTTGAAGACCGCCTGAATGCCGGGATCGCGCCTAAGATGCGCCCCGTACACGAGGATATCCACGCCGAGATCCTGACGCTTGTCCACGAGCAAAGCGAATATGCCGATCCGCGCACTCACGCCGAATTGGTCGCACAATATTGCATCGACCAGAGCGATCGAATTGCGCAGCTCAATTCTGCCGAAAAGGAATTTCAGACCCGTCTCGCCCATGCTGTCGATAGCGCTGAGGAACGCGCTGCGATCCTCGATTTCGCCCGCGCGCTTGGTGCCGACCGCAAGCAATTGCAAAGTGACCGCAAGGCCTTCGATGCGTGGTTTGATGCCGATGCAGTGGTCGAACGCTTTCACAAACGGGTGGGCGAACGCGAACGAGCCCTGGCCCATGCTATCGAACGCCTCGGCGTTATCGCGGCAGATGCCGTCGCCGCCGATCCGATGATGCTCCATACCGCATTTTTCGTCGAATTGTTCGACGAATTGCTCGACGAAATGCGAGGCTGGCGCGGTGATGCGCGCATACGCTGCGCCGCGCACACCTGCCTTGCCACCATTGCCAAGCGCGTCGAACAATGGCCGTTCGGCGCATGGCTGGAAGCCGTGCTGAGCGCCACGCGCCGGGTTTCCCTCGACGAGAGCGAAGATGTATGGGTGCAATGCGCAGCTTTCGATGCGTTGTTCGCCCTATCGCCAAAATCAATCGCAAACGCGATCGGTGCCCGGCTGAAGCAACCGCTCTCTGCAAAAAAACCTCAGGTGGCGGATAACGAGCTGTTCCTGCGACGCCATATCGTGCGGCTGCTGTGCGCCAACTTCACGGTGCAGGATACCTTCCCGCGCATCCTGGAGCGGCTGGCCGATGATGAAAGCGGCGCGGTGCGACAGGCGCTGGTCGATGGGCTGCACCTACTGCCCCAGCCGGTCGCAGCACAGCATATCACGACCCTGCGCGATGACAGTGACCCACAGGTTCGCGCCGCGATTTTCGCCGATGTGCCGCGCATGCTGATCGCCGTCGCGCCCTACGCGTATGCCGCGCATATCGCGAATGTGCTGGAGCGTGACGAGGATGAGTTCGTCCTGCGCATGGCGCTTGACGCCGCAAACAGCCTCGCGGCCTATTGTCGCCAGCAACATGAAGCCGATCTCGAGCCGGTGATCGCGCAGACCAGCCGCGCCATTGCCGTATTTCAGGCTCGCGGTCTGTCGCCAAAGCTGCTGCGCTGGGCGGACGAGGCGAGCGAGCGTGTTTGGCTCGCATCCGATTTTGAAGCGCTGGAGATCGCAGCCCATATCCGCGATGTCACCCACGACCAGTTCGAGGCCGACATTCGCCCGATCAAACCGCTCGCCCCGTGGCTGGTAGGGGATCGCGAAAAAGTCGGTCGGGTTATGGCATTGCTCGCCCAGAACGATTTCGGCCTCTCGTTAAAAACAGGGCGTAAAGCGCAGATACAGCGCGGCGAGTGGATCAAGCGGCGGGTGTGGCGTTTACTGTTCGAAGGGCGCAATTCCGCGACCGACAAACGCCAGGCTTTCCTACACACCACTGGTCGGCATTACTTCGGCACCATGCTGGCCCCAAGCGCGCGCATGGCCGAGCTGGCCCCCACTAAAGTCCCCGGTGAGCCGCTGTTCGAAAGCACGGAAGGCGGCTGGCGCAATTACCTGCCGCTGATCGACGAGGTGTTGCATGCGCTCGATATTGGCAAACAAATTCAAATATTCACGAGCGCCGGAATCACTGAAATCATACCGCCGAACGGCCTGTTGAAGCGTCTGCGTGCGTTCTGGCGCATCTCGCGCGGGTTCGCCGAGCTCGCCAGCCAGCGCAATCGCGAACCTGCCGATTTCCTCGACGCCTTGCGCGCGCTCGGCGTGGAAGTGACCTTCCGCGGCTATGACGAAGCCCGCGAACCCAACCCGGCAGTCGCGCGGTTCTTTGGCGCAGGAGGGGCAGAATGATCGGCACCCTCGCCCCGCTTACGGACAAAGCCTTCGGATACGCTTCAACCGTCTACGCAAACAGCCTGGCCGAGCTCGGCATCTTCGTCGCGCTCGCAAGTCTGTGGTTCTTCCTACGCCACATCGCGCTCGGCTGGTACGCGCGGCGGCTGCGCAAATCGCTCAGCCTCGTGCTCGGCGGCTGGGGCACGCGCGGCAAATCCGGCACGGAGCGGCTGAAGGCGGGATTGATGAACGCGGTCGGCCCGTCGATCGTCTCCAAGACCACCGGCTGTGAGGCGATGTTCCTGATCGGCACCCCATTTGGCGGGCTCACTGAAATGTTCCTGTTCCGCCCCTATGACAAGGCGACGATCTGGGAACAGTTCAACCTGATGCGCACCTCCAAGGGGCTGAAAACCCGCGTATTCCTGTGGGAGTGCATGGGCCTCAACCCGTCCTATGTCCGGGTGCTGCAACAGGATTGGATGCGCGACGATATCGGCACCATAACCAACACCTATCCCGACCATGAGGACATCCAAGGCCCGGCAGGCCGCAATATCCCTGAGGTGATGTGCGAATTCATTCCGAACGGGTCGCAACTGCTCACGACCGAGGAGGAAATGCTGCCGATCCTGCAAGAGGGTGCGGCCAAAGGCGGAACAGACATGCGCACGGTCGGCTGGAAAGAGGCGGGCCTGGTGCACAAGGATCTGCTCGACCGTTTCCCTTACGAAGAGCACCCCTATAACATCGCCCTGGTCACCGCGATGGGCGATGAGCTTGGCCTCGATCACGATTACTGCGTGCGGGAAATGTCCGACCGGGTGGTGGCCGATTTGGGCGTGTTGAAAACCTATCCACGCTCCAGGATCAATGGCCGCACGCTGGAATTCGTTATGGGCATGTCCGCTAATGAACGCTTTGGCGCGATGGGCAACTGGACCCGTATGGGCTTCGACCAGCATGACCTTGCGACAGACGCCGAGATTTTCATCAGCACAGTGGTCAACAACCGCGCCGACCGTGTGCCGCGCAGCCGCGTGTTTGCGCGGATGCTGGTGCATGATGTGGCGGCGGATCGCCATGTCCTGATCGGCTCCAATGTCGAGGGGCTGATCGGCTTCATCAACGAGGAATGGGATGCCTATGCGGCCAATTTGACCCTTTTCGAAGATGGCGAAGACCCGCTGGCAAAGCTGGAGGCGCTGGCCAGGCATCAACGCATTGCCCTGGATCAGGCGAGCCTCGATGGCCTGCTAACCGCGATGCTCGCGTCGCAATCGGAAAAACTTTCTGCTGCCGATGCTTTGGCGGCCGCGACGCAAGGCCGCCTGGCCGATGCGCTCGCGCAGGCTGGCATTGAAAACCCTGAGGCGATTATTGCTCATTACGCGGCGATGGCAGAGACCACACGCGACTATGCCGCCTTGAAAGACGCGGTTGCGGCGGGCGGCAATCATGCAGCGCTCGACGCGCACATGCGCGCGCTGCTGGGCAAGGCATTCAAGGCGAAACTGCTGCCCGTGCGCGATGTCTACATCAAGGGTGAGGCGATCGTCCGGTTCGTCGCCGAGAGCACTCCGCCGGGCCTCATCAATCGCATCATGGGAATGCAGAACATCAAAGGCACCGGGCTCGATTGGGTGTATCGCTGGCAGGCATGGGAGACCGTGTGGAAGGCCTGCCAAAATCTGCGGGCCGAGGATCCAGCCGAGATCGAACGGGGATACCGCGCACTCGCAGCCTTCCAGGAATTCGGCATTTTGAGCGAACGCGAAGTGCACGAAGCCGTGGCCGCCGCCCGCCAGAACCTCAATTCCGTGCCGGGTGTTTCAGGGACGCAGCTGGACGCGCTCGAAGCACGGCTGGAAAAGCAGGTCAGGGCGCAGGACGCGCATGACGCCGCCGATGATGCGAGCGGCGATGATGCCAGCGGGTGGCTCAGCGAAACCACCGACAAATTGGTCGATGTGGCCGAAGGGTTTATCGACCCAAGCGACGCGGTGCGCCGCCGCGCCACGTCCGACAAGATTTACAAGGCGCTGATCGCGGAACAAATCTCGCTGCAAAAGGCGGCAGCAGAGTTGAAAGAGATTACCTCGCGCCAGAAAGGCGGCTGGCTTTCGAAATCGATCAAGCGGCGTGGCGGGAAGCTGCTCTCATTCAAGAAGGCGGCGTGACATCAACGCACAGGTTTACCTCCGTAAAACACTGTAATTCAGATATTTTAGGCGGGTGAACATCGATCTGTTATGTCGCTAACCGCGCATCGGTCTAACGCGTTATGCCGCGCGCCGCACAGCACTTGCCACTTTTGCTGGGGTTTCGCGGCCAGAAACGTGATATGGGCCAGCGCGTTAGTCATAACTCAAGGAGCCGCTGCATGACCTTCTCCCGAATTTCTCGCCCCGTATTCGCTCTTGCCCTGGTGGGCGCGCTCGCCGCCTGCGGGGAAACCGCTGACGACACAGGCGAGGGGGAAGCCATTGAAGGCGACGCCGAAATGATCAGCGAAGTTGCGGTGATCGAAGCGCGGCAGACCAATTTCGAAGAGATCGGTGATGAATTCAAGGCCATCCGCGGCCAGCTGGAAGGCGGCGCGCCCGACTTTGTGCTGATCGAAGCCGCCGCCAATACGATCAACACCAACGCCCAGAAAGTACCGGATTTCTTCCCTGAGGGAACAGGCATCGATTCCGGTGCGGACACCGAAGCGCTGGAATCGATCTGGGAAAAGCCGGAAGACTTCGCCGCTGCACATCAGAAACTGGTCGATACCAGTGCGGCCCTGGCAGTGGCAGCGGCCACTGGTGAAATGGCCGCAGTCGGTGAAGCGGTGAAGACGATGGGTGGTTCCTGCAAAGGCTGCCACGACAACTTCCGCCTCGATAAGGATTGATCAGAGGGATTGATCGGAAGGGGCGATAGCATCGCCGCAAACGCATGACGCAGCGCAAGATCGCCATTTGGGATTGGCCCGTGCGCCTCACCCATTGGGGCTTTGCGCTGCTGATCCCGGCCATGTGGTGGACCGCCGAAAATGGCGAAATGGGCTGGCATATGCGGCTAGGCCTGGTGCTGCTCGCACTGGTGCTGTTCCGCATATTCTGGGGCTTTGTCGGCAGTGACACGGCACGCTTTGCGAATTTCGTGCGGTCCCCGATGGCAGCGCTTGCCGACCTGTTGGGACGGCGCAAGCAGGGGGTGAACGCCATCGGCCACAGCCCATCAGGGGCGTGGAGCGTCGTGTTCCTGCTCACCGCGATGCTGGCGCAGGTCGGTCTGGGGCTGTTCGCCGGCGACCCCTATGATGGTGCGACCGGGCCGCTCAATTCGCTGGTCGGAGTGATGACCGCCGACACGCTGACCGAATGGCACGAGACGTTTTTCTGGGTTCTGGTCGGCTTGATCGCGCTGCACCTGATTGCGGTGCTGCTGTACCAGACGATTGGCGGTCAGAAGCTGGTCGGGCCGATGATCACCGGATCGCGCGCAAGCGATGCCCCGATAAGCGGCAATAAAGGCGGCTCAGCGGTGCGCGCATTCGCATGCCTTTTGCTTGCAGTCGCGATTGCGGGCCTGATCGGCAGCGGTTTGGCGGAGCAATTCTTATCGGGATAAGCGCTTTATCTCAGTGCCTTATCGAAATCCGATGCATTTGGTCCGATTTTGGGGAAACAGCTGCGATCTCGGTCGTTGGAAATGAAACCAGTTTTCAGATTTGCTCCTCGGGGGAATAACCACGTGATCGATAAAGTCAGCCTAGCGCTCAAGGATTTCCTCAAACAGGAAAGTGCCGGCGGCATTGTCTTGATCGTCGCTGCGGCGCTCGCGCTGGTGGTGGCCAACAGTCCGCTGGCGGGCGGCTATTTTGGCACTTTGGGCACCTACCTGAACCTCTCCTTCGGCGATTTCGCGATCAATAAGCCGCTGCTGCTGTGGATCAATGACGGTCTGATGGCGGTGTTCTTCTTCCTCATCGGCTTGGAGGTGAAGCGCGAGGTTATCGAAGGGCAGCTCTCCAGCTGGGACAAGGCGTCGCTGCCACTGGTTGCCGCGATTGGCGGAATGGCGATCCCGGCGCTGGTGTTCCTCGGCATCAATTCCGGCGAACCGGCGAACCAGGCCGGATGGGCGATCCCGGCGGCGACCGACATCGCCTTTGCGCTTGGCATCCTCTCGCTGCTCGGCCCGCGTGTTCCCGTCGCTCTGAAAGCGCTGTTACTGGCGATTGCCGTGATCGACGATATTGGTGCGATCACGATCATCGCGCTGTTCTATTCAGGCACGCTGGACACCGACATGCTGATCGGCGGAGCCATCGCGTTTGCCGCGCTGATCGCGGTCAACCGGATGCGGATTGGATCGAGCATACCTTATGTGTTGCTGACCATCGTGATGTGGGTTTTCGTGCTGAAATCGGGCGTCCACGCCACGCTGGCCGGCGTCGCTGCAGCAATGACCGTGCCGATGATGGCGCGCGGCGATGTGCGGTTGCTCGAACAGATGGAGCATGCGCTTCACAAATGGGTCGCATTCCTGATCATCCCGATTTTCGGCTTTGCCAATGCCGGGGTTAGCCTGACCGGTATCTCGCCCGCTGACCTTGCTGCGCCGCTGCCCTTGGGCATTGCGCTGGGCCTGCTGATCGGCAAGCAAATCGGCATCTTCGGGTTCGCCTTTGCGGCGGTGAAGCTGGGCTTTGCCAAGCTGCCGGAGGATGTGAACTGGCGGCAGATCCACGGGCTGTCCCTGCTCGCGGCCATCGGCTTCACCATGAGCCTGTTCATCGGCAACCTTGCCTTTGCGGATGCTGCTCAGGTCGATGCGGTGAAACTGGGCGTGCTTTCGGGATCGCTGATTTCTGCGCTGGCAGGCTTCTTCATGTTGAAGGCCGCGCTGCCGGATAGCGCGCCAGAAAGTGCGACCAAGACCGCCCCGGATACGGCAAAAGTTGCGTCTTGAGCCGACCGGCCTAAAGCACCCACATGAGAGAACCGATTGCGGGCACAATTGACGTCGGCGGGATATCGCTGGGCTATTGGGAATGGCCAGGCGGGGCTGAGAGCAATGAAGCTGCTCCGCTGGTGTTCGCGCACGCGACCGGCTTTCACGCGCGAGTGTTCGACGCGATTATCGAGCACTTCCCCAAGCGGCGCGTGCTATCGCTCGACCTGCGCGGACATGGTCGATCAGAGGGCGGGCCGGTCGACAGTTGGGCCGAGATAGCGGGCGATATTGCCGCCATGATGGAGCAGCTGGGCCTGGCCGGAGCGGTCGGGATAGGGCACTCGATGGGCGCGCATGCGATGCTGCAAGTGGCGCATGACCACCCACACGCATTCCGCCAGCTGATCCTGTTCGATCCCACCGTGCTCGCGCCCGAATTCTACACGCAAGGCGACGCTCTGTTCACCGCCGACAACCCGCATCCAGCAATCCGGCGCAAGCGCGACTTTGCCTCTGTCGAGGCGATGATGGAACGGTTCGAGGATCGCGAACCCTACAGCCTGTTCGCGCCGCGCGTCTTTGCCGATTATTGCCAGCATGGCCTCGTTTCTGCGGCCAATGGCGAAGGGATGGAGCTCGCCTGCAGCCCCGAAGTCGAAGCTGGCGTTTACGCGAGCAGCCGCAGCAACGCTGCGATCCATCAGGCCGCGAGCAAAGTCACCATTCCGGTGTTGGTCGTGCGCGCAAAACAAACGGGCGTCGCGGGCGATTTCAAATCCTCACCCACCTGGCCCGATCTTGCATCCACCATTTCGGGCGCGACCGATATGTATCGACCCGACCGCACGCATTTTCACCCGCTCGAAGACCCGGATGACGCCGCGCGCATCATCGCCGAGGCGGTGCAACACTAAGCGCGCCTCACGCCGCCTGCACAGCCCGTGCAGCTTTCAGCAAATCGTCAAAATCTCCGCGAATTTGAGCAATATCGCCCGAACGAGGCATGCTGATATTGCGCCGGATCAGCGCCGCCATCCCGCCGTAAAATTCGAGCAAAGCCTCGCGCAGAGGGTTATCGTCCGCCACGCCGCGGCACAGCCACAGTGCAATCGAGTGCGCGCGCGACAGCGGATCGCGGATCGCACCTCGCCCCGCTCCTTGCCCACATGCCAGCTCCGCCTGACGCAGCGCCGCCACCGCCTCTTCCAGACAGATCCGGGTCAGATCTTCGCCGCCCGATGCCTCAATCCGGGCATCGAGATCGACCTTGCGGTAAGCAGCCGCCGCGTTCTGGGAAAGCATATGCATCGCCTGTTATCGCCTCTTATCGCCTGTTATCGCGCATTGTTGAGGTCGGCCTGAGCCTGCAGGAAGCTCAGCGTGGATTGCGAGGCGGTGACACGCTGTTCAGCCGCGAGCAGGCTGCTGGCCAACCGCTCGCGCAGGCGCTCTTGCTGTTCGGCGATCCGCTCCAGCCGCTCTTCATTGCGCTCAATCTGGCTTTCATAGCGGTTCACCGATCCGCCCAGCGAGCCGGGGTCGCCAACGGTCGTGTTGTCCCGCGCCAGATTATCGACCGTCGCGAACAGGCCAAACGGCCCATTGGTGAACATCGCCGCTGCCGCTTCGGGGCTGGCGGCGAGAGTGTCGTTCAACCGGTCGGTATCGAGCCGGAACGAACCATCGCGATTGAGAGCAAGGCCAAGGTCACCCAAAGTACGCGGCTCCCCATCGGCAGCGGTCGGCATCACGATCTCGGTGCTGAGCCGGGCAAGGTCGCGCTTCAATTCGCGCGCACCCGCATCGCTGCCCAGCTCCCCGCCCAGCACATTGGCGCTGTCGCTCAGCTGAGAGCTCAATTCATTCAGCGCCGCCACGAAATCACCCATCACGCTGGTGATTGCGGAGGTGTTGTTCGAGAACCCGATACTGGTCGGCGCACCGACATTGGTCGCCTTCAGGTCAAGTGTGATACTCTCTGGCAGGCCAGTTACCGTGTTGCTCGCGCTGCTCATCGGCACCGTATCGAGCGCGAACAGCGCATCTTGAGAAGACTGGCGCAATTCGCCGCTGTCCGTGGACGGCGACCAAGAGAAATAGCTGAGATCGCCCGGCGTTGCGCTAGGCAGGAGCGCACTGCTCTCACCCTCCAGGATAAAGCCATTGGCGGCGCCCTCCTCACCCTTGATCACCAATTGCGCACCGTTGGTGCCATTGGCGACATAGGCGTCGAGCGCGCCGCCGCTGGCAGAGGAAATCTTGTCCGCCAGGGTTTGCAAAGTGTCGGTCGCCTCGACTGCGATCTCAAGCGGGGTCTGCCCCGTGTCTTCAGTGAAATTCGCGCCCGCAACCGTGCCAAAGCGCACGCGCAAAGTGCCTTCGCCGACCAGATCCGCGCTGCTCGAAAGCGCTTTCGAGGTGAGCAATTGCTCTTGCGCGAGCTGGCTAACTTCAAGCGAATAGGAGCCTTCGGGATTGGACCCGGCCTGGGTCGTGACATTCGCGACGGCGCTGTTGCCGATCTCAACCGTCGGGGCGAGGTCGCCATTGCGGATTCGATCGCCGAGCGAAGTCGATAGATTGGTCAAGGCATTGCGCAGCAGAGACGCGGCTGAAATGCGCGCCTCCAACGTCTCGTTGCGCGTCTCCAGCTGTTCGCGGCGAAATCCGAAGCTCGCCTCGGACAGGTCGCCTGCCAGTTGCGAGAAGTTGATGCCGCTGCCAGCGCCGAACGAGGCAATGATCGATGAGCCAGGATTTTCCATGACCTGAAGAACGGCCAATGGAGGTGAAGCTTAAGCGGGTGCTTGCGGTTTCTTGCTGCGGCCATCGGCATCGAATTTGAGGTCGTCCGGCACGCTCACTTGTGGGCGGCGCGGATGCTCGCCGCGCTTCAACGCCAACACGAAAGCGACCAGAGAGGCGATGGCGATATAAAGATCCTCACGCACCATCTGGTTGGCGCGGGTGGTGAAATAGACTGCGCGTGCAAGCTGGGGGTATTGCAGCACCGGCAGGTCACGCTCGGCGGCGATTTCCCGCATCGCCAGCGCGGTTTCATCGCGGCCCTTGGCCAGCACTATCGGGGCCGGTGCCAACGCCGGATCGTAGGTGAGCGCAACAGAGAAATGCGACGGGTTCACAATCACGAATTGCGCATCCGCCATCGCCTTTGCCACGCCTCCACGCGCAAGGTCACGTTGGCGCTGCCGCCGGGCATTGCGCATTTCGGGCGAGCCCTCGGTTTGCTTGCTCTCATCGCGCATTTCCTTGTGCGACATTTTCAGCTTGCCCAGGCGGCGCACCAGCTGGATCGGATAGTCGATCATCGCGATCACCAGCAGGCCAAGCGCCAGCAGGGTGAGCAGAACCACCATCGAATCCCATGCATAGCCAAGCTGGGTTTCAAGTTGCCCGCGCCCAAGGCCGAGCAGGCTGGAGACATTCGAACTGATCCAGAACCAGGCAAT
>JBCBDF010000004.1:0-19988 GCA_038529875.1 Pseudomonadota bacterium
GCGCTGCGCAAGATGCATTTCCTGCTGCGCGCGCGAGCCGTCGCGGTGTTCCCGGGCGGGTTCGGGACGTTTGACGAATTCTTCGAGCTGCTGACCCTGATCCAGACCGGCAAGATGAAGCCAATTCCGATCCTGCTGTTCGGCAAGGATTTCTGGAACCGGGTCGTCAATTTTGAGGCGATTGCTGAAGAGGGCACGATTTCGAAGAAAGACCTCGACCTGTTTCACTTCTGCGAAACCGCTGACGAGGCCTGGGGGCACATCGCAGAATTCTATGAGTTGGACGACTAAGAGCTTAGTGCGCCAACCTTGATCGCCGGTGCAGCCTAGTCGAGTCCGCGCACCGCTTGATGGCCCAGCGGGCCGCCGCCCGCGCCAAAGCCAGGGGCGGCTTCGATTGCAGCAAAAACGAATTTGCGGGCGAGGCGCACCGCGTGTTCCAATGATTGTCCATGGCCGAGCAGGGCCGCAATCGCGGAGGACAAGGTGCAGCCTGTTCCATGCGTGTGCCGCGTATCAATCCTGGCATGGTCGAAGGCGCGCGCGCCCTCCTGCGACATGACAAAGACGTCGGTGATGCGCTCGCCCTCCGCATGACCGCCCTTGGCCAGAACCGCGCATCCATATTCGCTCTGCAATTCGAGCGCGGCTTCGGCAATGTCCTCGCTTGTGGAGAGGCTTCGCCCGCACAGCGCTTCAAGCTCGGGCAGGTTGGGGGTTATGACGCTCGCGAGCGGGAACAGGCGTTCGCGCATCGCGGCAATCGCATCGTCCGTGATCAATTTCGCGCCTGATGTCGCAATCATCACCGGGTCGAGCACGATTGGGATGTCATCGCCAAGTTGCGCCAGGCTATCAGCCACGACGGCGATAATCTCGGCATCGTGCAGCATGCCGATCTTGATGGCATCCACCCCGATATCGCCGATGCATGCGGTGATCTGCTGCGCGACGAGATCGCCCGATAGCGCCTCGACGGCCTGCACCCCTTGCGTATTCTGCGCGGTCACGGCGGTGATAGCGGTCATCGCATAGCCGCCCAGCATGGTGATCGTCTTGATGTCCGCCTGGATGCCCGCGCCACCGGACGAGTCCGATCCGGCAATTGCAAGGATGCGCGGCGGAGCTGCGCTCATCCTTTGAACTTCCGGTCCGAGGACGGCGGGTATTTTTCTTGCAGCGCCTTGGCGCGAGTTGGGCGGTCCATCAATTCGCCGCCGCAATTGGGGCATTGGTCATCCAGCGCATCAGAGCATTGCGCACAGAACGTGCATTCGAAGCTGCAGATGAACGCGCCGGATGCCTCGGCCGGGAGGTCCGAACCGCAGCGTTCGCAATCGGGGCGCATTTCCAGCATCTTAGCGCTCTCCTACTTAAGCTGCGGCGCGCACCGCGTCGCAAATTCGGTCAACCACTGCCTCGACCTGGGCCTCGTCATCGCCCTCCGCCATGACGCGAATGACCGGCTCTGTGCCGGATGGGCGGATCACCAGGCGACCTTTGCCCGCCAGTTCTGCCTCAGCATCAGCGATTACCGCCTTCACGGAATCGCTCTCAAGCGGCTTGCCGCCCGAATAGCGCACATTCTTCAGCAATTGCGGCACACGGTCGAACACATGCAGCAATTCGCTCGCCGGTTTGTTCGCGCGAACCAGGCTGGAGAGCACGCGCAAAGCCGCGACCGAGCCATCGCCGGTGGTTGCATGATCAAGCAAGATCATGTGACCCGATTGCTCGCCGCCGACATTAAACCCGCCTTCTTTCATGCGCTGAAGGACATAGCGATCGCCGACCTTGGTCCGCTCCAGTGTGAGGCCAATGCTGTCCAGATATCGCTCAAGCCCGAGGTTCGACATGACGGTTGCGACCACACCACCCCCGGTCAAAGCACCCTTCTCGTGCATGCGGCCTGCGATCAGCGCCATGATCTGGTCGCCATCCACTGCGCGACCTTTTTCATCGACCACGATCAGCCGGTCGGCATCGCCATCGAGCGCAATACCGATATCAGCCTTTTCTTCGATCACTTTGGCCTGCAGCCCTTCAATCGCGGTTGAGCCAACGCCATCATTGATGTTGGTGCCATTGGGCTCGACACCGACCGAGATCACTTCGGCCCCAAGCTCCCAGATCGCCGCGGGGGCGACCTGATAGGCTGCGCCGTTGGCGCAATCGACCACCACTTTCAGCCCATCGAAGCGGGTTTCGTCGGATACTGACTGCTTGATGGCGTGGATATAGCGTCCGCGCGAATCCTCGATCCTTCGTGCCCGGCCAATCTGAGCTGCATCGACCAGTGCAGGTTGGAGATCGAGCAGCTTTTCAATCTCCATTTCGTCTTCGTCGGAGAGTTTGAAACCGTCAGGCCCGAACAGCTTGATCCCGTTATCTTCATACGGGTTGTGGCTGGCGGAGATCATAACGCCCAGGTCCGCGCGCATCTCGCGAGTGAGCAGGGCGATCGCAGGGGTCGGGATCGGCCCGGTCATGATTACGTCCATGCCGACGCTGGTAAACCCGGCGACCAACGCGCTCTCGATCATGTAGCCGGATAGACGAGTGTCCTTGCCGATCACGACACGGTGACGATGCGACCCGCGCATGAAGTGCCCGCCAGCAGCCTGACCAACCTTCATCGCCATTTCGGATGTCATCACGTCTTTGTTGGTGCGACCCCTGATCCCGTCGGTGCCAAAGAATTTGCGTCCCATGATTGTATTCGTTTTCCCCGTCATAGCGCCTTCGCAGTTTTGCTGGTTATCCGGCGCGATTTGTCAGGCGCTTCTGGCGCGGTTATCGCGCGAATGGAAGGGCGCAACGCCCAAAAGGGGATAGAAATTGAGCGATCAAAACGGTGAAGCGGGCGCTGTATCCGTCGGCCAGCGATATGAGCTGACGGCGATCCGCTTACCAGTTCTGCTGACCTTTGGCGGGCTGATCGCTGGACTGACGCTGGGAATGATCTTGTCAGGCGGCGCACTGGCCGAATGGGTTCGGCAAGTCATCGCGCTGGTTGGCTCATTGTGGCTGCGCGCCTTGCAGATGACGATCATTCCTCTGGTCGCAGCGTTGCTCGTGCTCGGCATTGCGCAAATGGCCGAAGCTGCCCGCGCGGGCGCAGCGGCGCGGCGCTTTCTCTCTTTGGTGTTCGCTGTGCTGATTGCGGGCGGTGTTTTCACCGCGATCATGCTGCCGATCGTGCTTGGTGCATTCCCCATTCCCGAGGGGGCGAGCGCGTTTCTGTCGCAAGTGCCCGAGGGTGAGCAACAAGTGCCCGACATCATCGACTTCGCGGCGTCGCTGATTGCCCCGAATATCATCTCGGCCGCCGCTGAGACGGCGATGCTGCCGCTGACGATATTCTTCGCACTGTTTGCGGTCGCCGTCACGCGTTTGCCGGTTGAACAGGGCGAGCGGATGCTAGGCTTCTTTCATGCCTTGGCGAACACCATGCTGATGATTATCGGCTGGGTACTATGGATCGCGCCGGTCGGTGTGTTCGCACTCGCTTTTGGGGTCGGTCTGAAGAGCGGGGGCGGAGCGTTTGCCGCACTGGCTCACTATATCCTAGTCGTCTCGGCTATGGGCGGTTTCATCCTTGTACTGGCATACTTCGTCGCGTGGCTGATTGGCGGGGTGAGCCCGATCAAATTCGCCAAGGCCGTGCTGCCTGCGCAAGCCGTTGCAGTCTCGACGCAAAGCTCGCTCGCCAGCCTGCCAGCGATGCTCGACAGTGCGCTAAGGCTGAAACTGCGTGAGGAGACCAGCGAGTTTGTGTTGCCCCTAGCGGTGGCCATCTTTCGTGCCACCAGCCCGGCAATGAACATGGCGGTCGCGCTCTATGTTGCGGCACTGGCCGGGGTGGAGATCACGCCGGGTATGGCTGCTGCCGGCATCGCGGTTGCGCTTATTATCAGCATCGGTTCGGTCAGCCTGCCTGGCTCGATCAGCTTCGTAGTCTCAATCGGTCCAATCGCGCTCGCAATGGGTGTGCCGATCGAACCGCTTGCATTGTTGGTGGCGGTCGAAATGCTGCCCGACATCATGCGCACGCTTGCCAATGTGACGATGAATGTCGCTGTGACCAGCGCGGTCGATCGCCTGCGAAAAACGCCCGATTAGTGGAGCTTGCAGCGATGTAGGTTAGATCTTGGCGGCCCGGCCATTGCCGGCGGCCACATCGTCCAGCTCTTCGAGTATAGCCCGGTGGGCTGTTTCGTCTTCGATCGAGCGCTGAGGGATGTTGCCCTCTGACAGCATGTCGTTGAGCGTTGCCCGCGCGCGGCCAACCCGGCTCTTGATCGTGCCGACTGCGCAGCCACAAATCTGCGCAGCCTCTTCATAAGAAAAGCCACCAGCACCGACCAATAGCAATGCCTCGCGTCGCTCCGGCGGCAAGGTCAGCAATGCGCGGTGCATGTCGGATAGATGGATTGGCTCTTCCTGTCCGGCTGGCGCGGTGAGGATGCGCTCAGCCACCGTCTCATCATAGTCGCCGCGAAACCGGTTGCGGCGCATATCGGTGAGATAGGCGTTGCGCAGGATGACAAAAGTCCAGGCGCGCATTGACGTTCCCGGTTCAAAGCGGTCTTGCGCGGCCCACGCCTTCAGCATGGTTTCCTGCACCAGATCATCTGCCATGTCCGGGCGACCACATAATCCGCGCGCAAAAGCACGCAAATGCGGTACGACTTCCGTCAGCTCGCGCTTGAAGTCAGCCTTCTCGGATGCTGTCCGTTCCTGGGCAGCCATCAGTTCCGGTCACTTTGGCTGGCATCGCCCGTGTCGCCGTCATCCAGTTGTGCCAGCAGGTCTTTAAAGCTGTCTGGCAGCGGTTCATCCACAACTGCATCGTACAATTGCTTCAATCCGTTAGCCCATTCGGGCTGATCCGATGCTTTTGCGCCCTGGTGCGACCCGTGGGCTATGCCGGAGGCAGGAGATTTTTTGTCTGAGGTCATGAGCGGTCCTGATAACCCCTGATCTTGATTTGACAAACCGATTTCAATGACCGGTTTTGCTGTATTTTGTCTGGTGAAATGGGAACGATAACCCTCGTGTTTTGTTCCCTGCCTCGTAACAATAAGAGCTTGAGACGATGCACGCGACGGCATCCGGGGACAATTTGCAGCCAAAAAATGGGCGAGTGCGCGACTGGTTGGTGCGCTATCCGCGCGCGATACCGCTCGGGATATTCCTGGCCATCGCGGCCATTACAACGGTCAGCATCTTTGCGATTGAAAGCAATGAGCGTCAAACCGAAATGGCGCAAATGCGCGATACGACGCGCTCGGTTGTCTCGTCTCTCAACCACCAGGTGAAGGACACGTCATCGCATTTGCGGGCCGGGGCCGCCCTGTTCGCCAGCGCGGAAACAGTTACGCCGGAACTGTTCGCTGGGTTTGTGGGCGAATTGCAACGCGACGCTGAGCCGCAGGGTGCCGAAGGAATAGGCTGGGCGAAGCTGAGCGACGCTATCGGCGGGCTAGATACAGCCGCATCTGAGCAGACCGCTGGTCCACCTGCGATTGCCATAGTGACCTATTTCTCTCCAGAGACGCCACCCGATCAGAGCGCATTAGGCAGTAATCTATCCGCCGATCCGCAAAGCCAAATTGCTATGGATGAAGCGACACGCCTCAAGCAGCCTGTTGCATCGGGCAAATTGGCGGTCGGCGAGGACGTTGGAACAACCGGATCGAAATTCGCGATATTCATGCCGGTCTTTAGCGGTGATAGCGAAGGCAGTGCTGTGCGAGGGTTCGTGTATGCTCCATTCGATGCCGATACCTTCCTCAGCACCGCCTTGTCTTTCGAAGCGGAGAAGGGAATTGCCGCTCGACTTTATGATGGCTCCCGCGATTCTGGGAATTTGATCGCCAGTCATTCCGCAGCCGATGCCAGCGGGAAAACGGTTGAACAAGCCATCGACGTGGCAGGCCGAACATTTACGTTGGTTCTTGAGGCTCCCCGGGTCGGCTTCCTGGCCCCTATGTCCGCCGTCGTCTTGCTGTTCGGGCTGGCTGTGGCAATCCTGTTATTCCTGTTAACCCGCCTGCTTGCACGTCAGGCTGCTGAAGATCAGACTCGTCTGGCATTTCTCGAAGAGCAATATTCGATCCGCAACGCGCTGACCCGCGAGCTCAACCACAGGGTAAAGAATACGCTCGCAAACGTGCTGTCCATCCTATCCCTCACGCGCCGCCGCTCTAGCGATATCGATGAGTTCGCGACGGCTTTCGAAGGGCGGATTACGGCGCTTTCCGCGACGCATGACCTGCTGACCATGTCACAATGGGGAACGACGCCCATCGCCGCCGTTATCGAGGCGGAATTATCCCATGTCAGCGCGGTAAGCGATCATGCTGTGGCAGTGGAAGGCCCGGCGGTCGAATTGGCCCCAAATGATGCTTTGATACTAGGGCAGGCAATTCACGAGCTGGCAACTAACGCGGCGAAGTTCGGTGCGCTCAGCGAAGCGGGCGGCTCTGTTTCGGTCACCTGGAAATTGGTCGAGCCGCATCTGGCCGAGGTCGAATGGCGCGAGGAGGGTGGCCCGCTGGTAGGCGCGATGCGCAAGCGCGGGTTTGGCACGGAGCTGATCCAGAAGATCGTGGCTCACGAACTCAGGCAACCGGTCGAGCTTGATTTCGAGCCGGGTGGTGTGCGGTGCGTTTTGCGGGTTGCCGTTCGCCGCCGCAGCGAGTTTCAGATCCGCGAAGGTGCCGGGTAGGCCGATTGAGCCTGGCAGCGTCTAGCCGATCGGACGGCTTGAACCGAAGAAGAGAGCCTGACTGATAGCGGCGCTGACCGTGCGCTCTTCAAACGGCTTCGTCACAAGGTAAGTCGGCTCCGGCCGGTCACCGGTGAGCAAGCGCTCTGGATAGGCGGTGATGAAGATCACGGGAACTTCGCCCATTGAGAGGATATCGTCGACAGCGTCCAGGCCGGATGAACCATCGGCCAACTGGATGTCTGCCAGCACAAGCCCGGGTGTCTTCTCAGATGTCACCTCTTGGGCCTGCGTGCGCGTGGCAGCGGTTCCGCAGATTGTGTGCCCAAGCGATGTGACCAAGTCTTCGAGTTGCATTGAGATAAGCGGTTCATCTTCGATGATCAGCACGCTGGTCGCTGTCTCGCGTTCAATTTCGGCGACCGCCTCCTGCACCAGTTTTTCGACTGCATCAGGCTCGAGCCCCATGATCCGGGCTGCCTGGGCGTTGCTGAAATCTTCCAGCGTGGTGAGCAGCAGCGCTTGGCGATTGAGCGGTGTAATCGCACCCAACCGCTCGTGCGCAGCAGCTTCGTGATCGCCAGCAGGAGGCGCATTATTATCGACTTCGAGATAGGCGCTCGACCAAACCTTGTTGAATGCGGCGTAGAGCGCGACGCGGCCTTGATCGAGAGACTGCTTGAGATCTTCGTCGGCAAGGGCAGCCTCAAGAGTGGCACGCACAAATGCATCGCCCGTGCTTTGCGATCCTGTCAGCGCGCGCGCATAGCGGCGCAGATAGGGCAGATTGGCAGCAATTTCCTGGCCTAAAGGCATGTATTCACTCCCCTTCGCGGTAGATTCAAGGCCGCTTTGCAAATCAATATCAGGCCGCCATAGCGATTACATCATGCCGCGTCTCGCACAAGATTCAGCGATCCATGTCTGACGGAGCTGGAGCGGCCCAATACGCGGGAATTCGCCGTATCGGCCTTTGCCAGCTCTCCTCTTCTATCCGGCTCGCATCAAAATCGAAAAAATTTTCCAACCCTGGGAACCGCATCTTCCCTCGGGCATTTTGTCTGTATCACCGCCGAGACCCCCCTCCCGTCCAAGCGGCAGGTGATACGATCCCAAGGCCTTCACGCTCCGGTGTGAAGGCCTTTTTTCGTGGGCCAAGATGCGCGGCCAGATCGTGACTATCTATGCTGTCGCGCGCTTGACCAGCGATTTTTCATAGATTGCATATTCGCGATTGATCTTGCTGCCGATAGTATCCGCAATGGCGACCATTCCCTGATTGTCCTCCAGGATCCAACCGATCTCCGCCCTCTTGGATTCGAAGGTCGTGTAGGCGCTTTCGCGGATCTCGTTGATCATCATGAAGGCCAATTGGCTCGCGAGCCGGGAATTGTGCAACTCTTTGAGAACACCCATCAGCGGCACACGCATCCCTGAACCGCGCGGTCCGCGAAGCCAGCGCAGCATATGGAACCAGCCGAACGGGAACAGCTTGCCGTCAATTCGGGCGAGCACATCATTAATGTCCGGCCAGGTCAGCATGAAGGCAACCGGCTTCCCATCAAGTTCCGCAATCATATTGAGTGGTTCGAAGATGATCGTTTTGAGTTTCTTGCCGGCATAGGCGACCTCTTCGGGAGTGAAGGGTGTGAACCCCCAATTGTCGGACCAGGCATCGTTGAGGATAGAGAGCACAATTTCTGCGTCTCTATCCCAATTGGATTTGTCGACGCGGCGAATCGTGATCCGCTCATTGCGATGGCCAGATTTTACGATCCTCTGCACCAGGGGTGGGAAGTCGTTGGTGATGTCGAGATCGTAAGTGTAGAGTGTTTTGGCCCGCTCATATCCCAGACTCTCGATCCAGGCTGCATATTGTGCGGGATGGTGCCCCATCATGATCATGGGCGAATGGTCCTGGCCGCGCACCAACAGGCCGGGCTCCTCCCACATGGCGAGCGAGATCGGCCCGACCGAGCGGGTCATACCCTGGTCGCGCAGCCAATCCTCGGCTCGCGACAAGAGTGCCGCGCCAACCTGCTCGTCGACCGCATCGAAATAGCCGAAATTGCCGGTTCCGGGACCAAAACCCTGCTCCGGGGGCATCGAGAGCGCCAATTCGTCGAAATGTGCTGAAATACGCCCTACGGCCTTGCCTCCGCGATAGGCGATGAAGAGTTGCGCTTTCCCGTGCCCGAAGAAGGGGTTTTTGTCGGGATTGACGAGTTCGAGCAGTTCAGAGCGCAATTGCGGTACTGAATTGGGCACTTTGGCGGCGAATTCTCGCCCCAAATCGACGAATTGCGCGCGGCCACGCTTGTCGCTCACCGCCTCAATGCTTATCTGCCCATCAGCCACGCAAGACGCCCTATTCAACCAAGTCCAGAGTTGCATCTGTGTCGCTGTGAAGCTCCACACGCAAGGGAATCGATCACTCTTGCCAACAGGATGAGTTTGTCCTTCCCCTCAAAATTGCCTAAAAGCCGACATGTAGACCCACTATGACGATGATGGATCCTCCCCTTGCTCCTGCTGCCAAGGCAGGCGATGGCCCACCGGCCAAGGCCACGCGTGCGCAGTTTCAGAGCGTCGATGACAAGGATATGCTGCGGGCTGCGCGGGATCTGACGAAGGATCTGGGGCAGGCCAAAGCAAGCATCTATTGGCCTGACATGCTGATCTCGACCGGGCTCGGCTATGCCGGGATTGCTGGAGCAATCTTGTCCCCGAATGTGCTGTTGGCGGTGGTGTTCGGATTGGTCGCGTCGCTCGCGCTGTATCGCTCGCTCATGTTCATTCATGAGCTGACCCATATTCATCGTGACGCACTGCCGGGCTTTCGCACAGGGTGGAACCTGTTGGTGGGCATTCCGCTACTCATGCCCAGCTTCATGTATGAGGGCGTGCACACGATCCATCACACGCGGACGCGATATGGCACGATCGAAGATCCCGAATACTTGCCGCTCGCGCTGATGAAGCCTTGGAGCCTGCCCGCCTTTGTGCTGGTCGCATTGCTTGCGCCGATCGCCCTGATAGTCCGCGCGGCAATCCTGGTTCCGCTGGGCGCAATCATCCCGCCTGTGCGCGAATTTGTGTGGCAGCGTTTCTCCTCACTGTCGATCAACCCGGACTTTCGCCGTAAGCCGCCGACAGGCAACCTCGCCAAGCGCGTGCGCTGGCAAGAGGCGGGCGTGTTTATCTGGTCTTGGACTTTGCTCGCCAGCACGCAGGTTTTGGGATGGGGCCCGTTGCTGATTGCGCTCGCGATCCTTTCGCTGACCGCCACGCTCAACCAATTGCGCACACTGGTCGCGCATTTGTGGGAGAATGAAGGCGAACCGATGACAGTCACCGCGCAATATCTCGACAGTGTGAATGTCCCGCCGCCGGGCCTGGCTGCTGAGCTGTGGGCGCCCGTTGGGCTGCGTTATCATGCGCTGCACCACCTGATGCCATCCATGCCCTATCACGACCTGCCTGAGGCGCATCGTCGCCTGGCCGGGAAACTGGGCTCGGGCTCTACCTATGAAGGTGCCAACCATCCTGGCATGCTGCCTCTGGTTGGTCGGATTGCGGGCAGCACGATGATGCGATCCAAACCGGCGGAATAGCGTTTGGGCCTCTTGGGGCCGGATCAGTCGAGAAAGTGGATCATCGCGCAACGCCGTTCTGCCGGAAGGCCAAGCTCGACGGCAGCATCCTGCCCAGCTGCAAGCCTCGGGTAAGCGTCGAGATCTTCGACAATTACAAAGCCGTGCTGCTCATAAAATGGCGCGTTCCACGGAATGTCTCGATAAGTGTGCAGGGTGATTGCCCGAATGCCGCTGTTATGTGCGTCGATCTTGAGCGCATGAAGCAGGGTCGCGCCGATCCGTTTGCGCTGGAAGTCACACGCAACGCTTAGCTCGTGCAAGTGCACTTCGCGGCCAATTCGACGCGCCGCCGCGAACCCAACCACGCGCTCTCCGCTTGTTGCAGCCAGGCAGTGTCGCCCTTTGATCATGGTGCGATATTCATC
Organism: Pseudomonadota bacterium; assembly: GCA_038529875.1. Classification (GTDB taxonomy): domain Bacteria; phylum Pseudomonadota; class Alphaproteobacteria; order Sphingomonadales; family Sphingomonadaceae; genus Erythrobacter. The sequence goes on from JBCBDF010000004.1 coordinate 10,755, forward strand.
GGCACTTCGACTTGGCGGGACGGGTATCCCGGCGAGGCTCGGCTCTTCTACCAATAGCTGCGCTGCGTCTTCTTCCACCCAGTGAAACGCTTCTGCATCATCCGGGCGCGCGAGGCGCAGGCTCCATTCGCTCATTCTTCCGTCCGGATCAGCACCGTTTCACCGACCAGGAAGAACAGCAGGAAGGGCGCCCATGCCGCCAGGAAAGGCGGATATCCACCGAAAGATCCCATTGCGAGCGCGGCATTGTCCACCACGAAATAAGCGAAGCCGAGCGCCATGCCGATAATCGCACGGATGAACAGCTGCCCAGAACGCGCGAGGCCAAAGGCTGCGATTGCCCCGAGCAACGGCATAAGGAATGCCGATAGCGGACCGGATAGCTTGTGCCACCATTTGGCGCGCATCTCCGATGTTCTGCGCCCGGCTGCATCATAAGCTTCGATTGTTCGTGCAAGCTCGCTGAACGACAAAGCGTCGGGGTCGACCGATTGTAGGTCGATACGCTCCGGTGTCAGTCCTAGGCCGACAGTCAGCGTATCCAGCGGCTCACTTTCGGCGCTGCCAACATCAAAGCGCACCGGATTCTCAAGCTGCCAGCCGGGATTGGCATAGGTCGCGCTATCGGCGCGCACTTGCTGACGGATAATGCCGCCGGGCGCGCGCTCATACCAAGTGACTTTGGTCATGGTGATCGCGTTCCCCGTGCCGCTGACAGTCCGGGCGGATAGAATACTCTCGCCATCGGTCAGATAGACGTTCGCCTTCAGATTGGATTGCTCGGGGATCGGGCCGTATTCCGCCGCCTCCCATGCCTTGAGCGTGCCTGTGGCTCTGGTCACCAACCGCTCGTTAAAGGCAAAGCTCACCAGTGAAACAAGCGCTGCGGTTAGCAATAACGGCGCGAGGACTTGGTGCGCGGAAAGGCCCGCCGCTTTCATCGAAACCACTTCGCTATTCTGGTTGAGCGTTACGAGCGTAATCAGCGTCGCCAGCAGCACTGAATAAGGCAGGAAGCGCGATATAAGCTGCGGCACGCGCAAGCTGACATACCTCCAAACCTCGCTATCGCCATTGCCCTCAACTGCCAAAATCTTGCCGCTGGTAGAAAGCAGGTCGAGCATCATCAGCACCAGCACCAGCATGACGAGAACCGCCAGAATCCTGACGATGAACATCTTGGCGAGATACCAGGTGAGCGTGCGCGAAGGGAAAAAGTCGAGCTGCATTGGTGTGGGCTGCCCTCGTTATTCCGCCGGAGATGCTTGCAAATCGGGCTCGGGCCCGCGCAGCTTGGGCGTTTTGCGCCGGGCAAACAGTTTGCGCACGGCCTTGCCGATCTTGGCGGTGAACGCCTCAAGCGCGCCGATGGCCTGGCCGCCGGGTACATATGCCACGCGGTAATACATCCACAGGATCAGCGCGGCGAAGATGAAGAACGGCCCCCATAGGGCAATGATCGGGTCGATCCGCCCCAGTGCGGCGATATCCTCCCCGTATTGATTGACCTTGTGATAGGCGACCACCATCACAATCGACACGAACACGCCCAGCGCGCTGGTCGACCTCTTCGGCGGTATGGCGAGCGAGACCGCGAGCAGTGGCATCAGGAACATCATCACCACTTCGACCAAGCGGAAATGGAAGCTCGCCTGGCTCGCATCTCGCTTCACTTCCTCTTCCTGGTCCGACCAGCCGATACTGAGCAGTTCGGGCAATATGTACTCGCGCTCTGCATCGCCGCGCGACCGGAATTCCTCGATCGCCGGTAGATCGATCGGCAGATCATGGCGGCTGAACGAGAGCACGCGCGGCGTCTCGCTCCCCGTGTCCTGAACGATTGTGCCTTCGCTCAACCGCAGGATGATCGTGTCTGGGCTGTCATTGGTGGCGAGGAAAGAGCCCTCGCGCGCGCTAATCGAAAGGACCTGTCCCTTCGAGTTTGAAACCCGAGCGAAGATGCCAATCAGGCGTCGCCCCTCATCCTCGCTCTCCTCAATGCGAAGGGCCATACGGTCGGCCAAGGTGGTAAACTCGCCCACCTTGATCGAAGCGCCCAGCGCGCCCGAACGCAGGTCATATTCCATCTGTTCGTAATAATAGCGACTGATCGGCTGGATGTAGAATACGAGCGCGACATTGATCGCCATCAGAACCAGCGTGATCGCATAAGGAATGCGGAGCAGCCGCCAATAGCTGAGGCCCACCGCGCGCATCGTATCCAGCTCGCTTGATGTCGCGAGTTTGCGGAAAGCGAGCAGGATGCCGAGCAGCAGGCCGAGCGGAATAGCGAGGCTCGCATATTCGGGGATCAGCGCGCCCAGCATCTTGAACACGACATCGATCGGGCCGCCTTCGACCGCGACAAAATCGAACAGTCGCAACATCTTGTCCAGCATGAGCAGGGAAGCCGCGAGCGCGAATACGCCCAACATGGGGAATATCACCAGCCGGAATATATACCGGTCAATACTGGGAAAGGCATTGAGCACTTTGGTCTAGCTGGCCTTGACGTCTGGTGGTTTCAACAGGTGCGGCGCGGCGTACGCGCTGCACAGATCGAGTTCAGAATTAGTATCATAGCGACAAATTTGTATGCGGTCATGTGCCGTGTGCTCTGGCGCCCTGATGCAATCCCCGGCGAAAAATTTGCCTGATGGGTGACCTAGCGCCAATTACCAAAAGCGGCTGCCCGGAACGCCCTTGAATGGACCTGCCTCGTACTGGCTGATCCATCCTCCGTAAAAATTGCCCGGTTGCGGGGTGATGGTCTCGCCATCGACCCGGCAATCGTCAAAGGGGTCTGGATAGAAGGCGATGCAATCGGCAATTGCCGCAAACGATGCAGTGGGCGACGGATAGTGCCAGGCCGCGGCTTCGATCCGCTGATCGCCGATCACCACGTCCCAATAATGCGCCTGCCCCTTCCATTCGCACAATGAGCGGCGCGGATTGGGCTGCAGATGCTCCATCGCGATGCTGGTTCGCGGGATGTAATAGGTTGGCGGGTGACTGGTTTCGAGCGTGCGATAGGCCTGCCTTGTGTCGGCCAGCACTATTCCACGGTGGATGATTTCGATCCGCCTGCGGGTTGGCTCGGCGATGGCAGGACGTGGGTAATCCCACACGCTTTCCTGATTGGGGCCAGCCGGATCAGGCTCGGGATGATGTGGCTGGCGCATCGGCTCAGCAGGCCTGATCTGCGCCGCTCACGCCTTTTCCCCTCACGCCTTTTCTAGCGTGCATTGCAGCGGGTGCTGGTTCTGTTTGGCAAAGTCCATTACCTGGTTCACCTTGGTTTCGGCGACCTCGTAGGGGAAAATGCCACACACGCCGACACCCTTCTGGTGGACATGCAGCATCACCCGGGTCGCCTGCTCCAGATCCATCGAAAAAAAGCGCTTGAGCACCATCACCACGAATTCCATCGGGGTGTAATCATCGTTAAGCAACAGCACTTTATACTGGCTCGGTTTCTTTGGTTTGGTGCGAGTCTTGGTGGCAATGCCGACTTCGCTGTCGCCGTCATCGTCGGCGCCCTCATCATTGTCCGCCAGCTGCGGTTGCAGGATTGGGCTGTGCGCGAAGTGCTTTAGAGAGGGCGTTTCGATAGTCATTTCGTGCTGCAATATCGGAAAGGTTTGCTCAATCGCAAGATGCGTTGCGCTACCTTAACGTTTTACCAATCCAATTTATCCGGTTGAATGAGCATTTTCCATAGCGGGCTCGATCAGAATAGCAAAAGGGCCGGACAAACCATGTGGTCTGTCCGGCCCTCGCGCTATTCGCGCATTTTCAAGAGCCGGTTGGGAGAGAGGAGAGGCCGGCTCTTAAATTCAACGCTTGATTATGCAGCTTTCGAGATCTTCTCGGCAGCAACGCTAACGCGGTTTGAAATCGGGGCGAACGCCTCGTTATAGAGCTTCACCAATGATTCGGTGCGCTTCGAGCCGTAAGATACAACAGCATCGAAGTTGCGACGAGCGAGTTCGCCCTGCATCTGCATCAGTTCGGTTGGTGACTTGACGCTGGCCATCTTCTTGACGTCTTCGGTGACAGTTTCGACAACGGTCTTGCCGGTTTCTACCTGCTCGCGGCCCATGTCTTGCATACCGGCGAACAGGATCTTGCCCGATTCAACGACGGCTTCGACGTTTGCCTTGTTGAAGTCGGTGACTTCGCTGGCAATCTCGCCGCCCTTGGCAGCAGCAGTCTTTACGCGGGTTTGCACGTCAGCGGCCATTTCCTTGGCAGTTGCGGTGAAATCGGTGTTCTTGGCAGTGGCCATGATGTTGTCCTTCAGTTTGATGACTGGATTGGTTTCGGTGGTCTTCGCCGCGGCCTTTGCCGGCGCCTTCTTGGCCGCTGGTTTTTTGGCAGCGGTCTTTTTAGCGGCGATCTTTTTCGGGGCAGCCTTCTTGGCGACAGCCTTGCGAGCTGGTGCCTTCTTAGCGGCAACCTTCTTCGCTGACTTCTTCTTCGCCGGAGCCTTCTTCGCTGCGGCTTTCTTAGGAGCAGCTTTCTTTGCAGCTGGCGCGGCGACAGCTTTCTTCACTTCAGCAACTTTCGCAGCTGGCTTGGGCGCGTCCGCAGAAACTGCCTTCTCGACAGTTTTTTCGCTTACGTTCTGTTTGGCGGCTGCGTCGGCATATGCCTTCTCTGCAGCGGCGTCGATCTTTGATGTGGCGTTGGTGGCCATTTGAACCTCACTTTATGTTGCACCGCACAAAATAGCGATTGCAACTGCGAAGTCAAGCATTTTTTGTGCACTGCACAATAAACAGAGATCGACCTTTAAACCAGGGGGTTACCGGGTTTTGACGTAGCGCCCGGGGGCATCTTCAATCACTTTATCACCGCGCCCACCGGGCTTGCGTTTGCCTGTTGCGGCTGTCTTTTCGGGGGCTTGAGCCTCCAGCCACTGCAACCAGTGCGGCCACCAGCTACCCGGATGCTCCGCGGCGCTTTCAACAAAAGCTTTCAGCGATGGCGCGTCGCTATCGCCCAACCAGTATTGGTACTTGTTCGCTGCCGGTGGATTGACCACGCCTGCGATATGCCCAGATCCTGCAAGCAGGAAATCGACCGGCCCTGAAAAATGCTCCGTGATCCGCCAAACGCTCTCGGCGGGGGCAATATGGTCCTCGCGGCCTGCCTGAACGAAGCTCGGCGTTTTGACCTGCGTCAGGTCGATCGGCGTGCCATCGGCCTCCAGCGCATCCGGAACCACCAGCTTGTTGTCGCGATAGAGATCGCGCAGGTAATCATTGTGCCATTTCGAAGGCAGGTTGGTCACGTCGCCATTCCAATGCAACAAGTCGAACGCAGGGTAGTCTTCGCCCAGCAGGTAATTGTTGACGACGTAATTCCAGATCAGGTCCTTGCCGCGTAACGCGTTGAAGGTCGCGGCAAGATAGCGCCCATCGAGATAGCCCTTGGAGGAAAGCTTTCCGATCATCTCCAACTGGCTGTCTTCGATAAAATGCTTGAGCTCGCCGCTCTTCTCAAAATCGACCTGCGCGGTGAAGAAGGTGGCGCTCTTGACTTTGTCTGCCTCATCGCGCCGCGCCAGCACGGCCAGCGTTGCGGCCAGAGTGGTCCCAGCCACGCAATAGCCAATAGCGTGAACGCTTGGCACTTTCAGCCGATCGCGCACGACATCGATCGCTTCCATTTGCGAGCGGATGTAATCGTCCCACACGACATCGCGCATCGTCTCATCTGCTGACTTCCAGCTCGCGACAAACACGGTGATGCCCTGGTCCACCGCCCATTTGATGAAGCTTTTCTTGGGCGTCAGGTCTAGAATGTAGAACCGGTTTATCCATGGCGGGAAGATGATGAGCGGGGTCTTCAGCACCTCTTTGGTGGAAGGGCTGTACTGGATCAGCTGGAATAGCGGCGTCTCATGCACCACCTTGCCGGGGCTGGCCGCCAGGTTTTCGCCCAAGGTGAAAGCGTCTGCATCGGTGTGGGTCAGCTGGCCGCGCTTGAGATCGGTGATCAGGTGCTTCATCCCGCGCACCAGGTTTTGCCCGCGGGTTTCGATAGTCCGCTTCATGACTACCGGATTGGTGAGCATGAAATTGTCCGGGCTCATCGCCTCGACCAATGCGGTGACCGCAAATTCGAGCTGCCTGCGCTTTTCACGATCCAGGCCGTCCATCGATTTGACCGAGCGCTGGAAATACTCCGCCAGCATCAAATAGGTCTGGTGCAGCAGAGTGAAGGCGGGATGTTCGCGCCATGCCGGATCAGCGAAGCGGCGATCCTTGCGCGGCAAGACGGCTTGCTCTTCGGTTGATTGCTGCGCGCCCGGTGCGGCAAACTGCCCCAACACCCCTTGCCAAAGCTGGAACGATTCCTGCGCGAGCTTTGTTGGGGCCTGAAGCGGATTGGTTGGTGCTTGCTTGAGCAGACTTTGTGTCATTAGCATCCACTGCGCCGGATCGAGTGGATTGCTGCCTTCGGTGACTTTCTTTGCGGTTTCGCGCGTCTGATGGGCCGCGAAATCGAGCCACATCTGCTGTAATTGTGTGCCGGCCTTGGCCCATTCGGCCAGCTCTTCCGCCTTTGGCACCTTGCCTAACAGCTCGCTTGCCCCAACGGCACCTGCCTGACCCGAGCCCGGACCCGCCTGCGCAAACATTTCGCGCATCGCTTCACCCTGCATGTCGAAGAATGCGCGGAATGGCTCATCACCAGATATTGTTGTGTCGGAAGAATCGCCCTGTGCCATGGCCGTTTTGTGCTCCGCTTATGTGCCCCAAACCTCTGGGGTTTCTCTTAGTTCCATGGGAGAATAGCGAAATAACCTTCCCACTTCGACCGATAATCGCCTAGACTGAATCGTGCGCCTGCAATCACTTTGATTGCGCAAAACTGGGTTTAGATCGCAATGAATGACCAATTTTATCGGATGAAGCGTCTTCCGCCTTATGTCATCGCAGAAGTCAATGCGATGCGGCACGAAGCGCGCTCGGCCGGCAAGGATATTATCGACCTGGGTATGGGCAACCCCGACCAGCCCCCACCGCAGCATGTGATCGACAAATTGTGCGAGGTGGCTTCAAAGCCCGATGCGCATGGCTATTCGCAGTCAAAGGGCATTCCCGGCCTCCGGCGCGCTCAGGCGAATTATTATGAGCGTCGCTTCGGGGTCGATCTCGACCCTGAGAGTGAGGTAGTGGTCACGATGGGCTCGAAAGAAGGGCTCGCCAGCCTCGCCAATGCGATCACGGCCCCTGGCGATGTGGTCTTGGCCCCAAACCCGTCTTACCCGATCCACATGTTCGGCTTCATTATCGCCGGGGCGACGATCAGAGCGATCCCAACAACGCCGGACGAAGAGTATTGGCGCTCGCTCGAAAGTGCGATGAACTTCACCGTGCCGCGCCCCAGCGTGCTGGTGGTGAGCTATCCGTCCAATCCCACCGCCGAAGTCGTTGACCTTGCATTCTACGAGCGACTGGTGGCCTGGGCGCGCGAGAACGAAGTATGGGTCCTGTCCGACCTGGCGTATTCAGAGCTGTATTATGACGATGTGCCGACGCCTTCGATCATGCAGGTCAAAGGGGCGAAGGATGTCGCGGTCGAGTTCACCAGCATGTCTAAAACCTATTCGATGGCGGGTTGGCGAATGGGCTTTGCGGTGGGCAACAAGCAGCTGATCGCGGCGCTGACGCGAGTGAAGTCTTACCTCGACTATGGAGCTTTCACTCCTATTCAGGCTGCGGCATGCGCGGCATTGAATGGGCCGCAAGACATTGTCGAGAGCAATCGCCAACTGTATCGTAAGCGGCGCGACGTGCTGGTTGAGGCATTTGGCCGGGCTGGTTGGGATGTGCCCCCACCGCCGGCTTCGATGTTTGCCTGGGCGCCCTTACCGCCCGCCCTGGCTGACATGGGAAGCCTTGAGTTTTCCAAGCAATTGTTGACTAAGGCGGAAGTTGCCGTGGCTCCAGGTGTCGGTTACGGAGAAGAGGGAGAGGGGTTCGTCAGAATTGCTATGGTCGAGAATGAACAAAGACTGCGCCAAGCAGCGAGAAACATCAAAAAATACTTTGTATCTCTGGGCCTTAACACACCTGCTGGCTGATTTTGGCGGATTTCTTTTACAAGAATTTACTCCATTCCGGAGCGGAATTGCCCGACGTGAGTTGGCTAAGTAAATGAACAAGGGTCGAAGGAGAGCAGGATGCCGTCCGCAACTTCGCGGTCGCTAACCGAAAGGCAAAGCGCCGTGATGGAGCGAATCGATCGGCGCGTGCCGATTAAGGTGATTGCGCAAGAACTCGGCGTGTCCGAGACGCGCATCAACCAGCATATTCGCGCTTTGAAAGACGTTTTCGAGGTCGACAGCCTGAATGAGCTGGTCGAGGAATATCGCGCGTCCAACCCCCGCCCGAAGGGCGACAAGGATGCGGCGGATCATGCCGCTTCCAAAGAGCACTTAAGCGAACCTGTATACACGAAAAAGCAGCTGCCCAATACGAGCGATAGTGAAGATACGGACTCTCGGGACGACGCGGGAGAAGTTATCTTAAGTGATGTTCTCCCCGGGTTTGCAACGGCGCCCTGGATGCGACCGGACGAGCCCAGAGTTGTCCCCGGGGTGCTCGACGGTGAACATGCTGTCCTGCTTCGCCTCGCGACTATCATCGGTATCGCTTTCGGCTTTTTGGCGGCAGTGGTTTTGACGGTGACAGCAGCGATTACGATAAGCGAAGCATTGGATGGCAGAGCGGCCGTCCCCGTGGATGAACAGGGCTTCTCCTAATGAGCGGAGGTGAGGCTGGAGACCATTTCAATGACCGACCGTATCAAGACCGACGCACAGAACCTTAAGAAGCTGATCCGCGAAGCAGAAGCGCTTGCCGATGAATCCATGATCGCTTTCGCCCGCCTGCGCCAAGCCATGCTGGCTGCGCGCCAAAATCCAGGCGTTGAAGTCGATACCGGCCAACGCGCCCTAATGCGCCTCAACCAGGCTGAAGGTCAGGCGATGGCGATGTCGACCAGCCTGCTGCGCGTGCACGATGAGCTTAGCAAAGTGGCCCGCGAGAAGATGGCAGATGATAACATTCCGACGGTAATCGAAGAAGCAGCTATCAAGCAGATTGAGGATGCTCGCGTCTGAACAGAGGACCCCATGCTCGACCTGCTCGCTTCCGATTACCGGCCACTATTTCAGGACATTCTGGCTTTTTCAGTGTGCCCTCCGTAAGTGGCGGC
>JBCBDF010000005.1:0-19695 GCA_038529875.1 Pseudomonadota bacterium
CGAGATCGACGCCGATGAAGCGAGCGCAATCGTGGCCGCGGCGGAATGCGTGGCGGCCATGCGCGGCCATCCGGACGAGGCAATGCCGCATGAACTCGCACAGACGGTTCACAGGCTTGGCAAACCCTCCACCGAACTGTGGGATAGCGCGCGCAACAGCCTGTCTGCCGTCGTCAGCAGCAGCGAGCTGACTGAACTGTGGGCTGAGGCCGAAGAGGATGACCGCGCGGCCTTCAACCGGGCCATCACTGACCTGATCGATCGCCTGAATCAGCCTCAGGGAAAGGCGAAGAAGCCCAAGAAACCGGTTGGCTCAAACCCCAACCCATCTCCCTGCATGTTCTGCGACAAACCCATGGGTGACGGCGCCTTTCACATGATCGATATCACGGTGAATGAGGACGAGATTTCATCGATGAAGCAGGGGGGCTGGGTTCACTTGGCGTGCCTCAACGCGGCGCTTCATCCCAAGCACATGATTCAGAACTGGGAGGTCGATGACGAGCTGCTCGATTTCGTGATGGCGAAGATAGAGGCGGAAAACTCGGAAGATTGATCGCTTTGGCTGCTTGAGCAGTCGCTCTATTTAAGAAGCCTTTGGGCCATTGCGCGCACGTCCGCGCCCATGTCTTCGCGATCCAGCGCCAGTGCGAGGGTTGCCTCGACAAAGCCCAGCTTGCTGCCGCAATCATAGCGATTGCCGTCGAATGTCACGGCGTGGAATGGCTGAGTGCCGATCATGCGCGCCATCGCATCGGTCAGCTGGATTTCGCCGCCTGCCCCTTTGCCCTGGGTCTCTAGCGTGCGCATAACCTCTGGTTGCAGGATATAGCGCCCGGAGATGATCTTGTTTGATGGCGCTTCATCGACAGGCGGTTTTTCCACCAGGCCGCGCACTTCGGTCAGCGCGCCTCCAGAGCCCTCAACGTCTGCGCCGGGGGCGATCACGCCATAGCTAGACACTTCCTCATGCGGCACTTCGAGCACGCTGATGAGGTTGCCACCGACCTGCTCATAGGCATCGACCATCTGCTTCATGCATCCGCTTCCTCCTGCCTTGCCGACCATCAATTCGTCGGGGAGGAAGATCGCAAACGGCTCATCCCCCACGATCGCGCGCGCGCACCAGATTGCATGGCCGAGGCCCATCGGCACTTGCTGGCGCACGGTGATGATATCGCCCGGTGTTGCGCGGGTCGGGTCGAGCACGCCCATATCCTTGCCGCGCTCGCTCATTGTGCTTTCCAGCTCATAGGCGACGTCGAAATGTTCGACGATGGCGGTCTTGCCGCGCCCGGTGACGAAGATCATCTGCTCGATCCCCGCCTCGCGCGCCTCGTCCACCGCATATTGGATCAGCGGGCGGTCAACGATTGGCAGCAATTCCTTCGGGATCGCCTTGGTCGCGGGGAGGAAACGCGTGCCGAGACCCGCAACGGGGAAGACGGCTTTCTTGATAGGCTTAGGGCTGGTCATGCGTATCGCGATACGGAATGCAGGACGTTTGCGTCAACTCTCTGGCCTTGATTGCGCGCTGATGCATGACGTTTGCGTGTTTCGCGAATTTGGGTAAGGCGGCGTGCATGGACAAATTGCTTATTCGGGGCGGCAACCGCCTTTCAGGGACTCTGCCGATTTCGGGTGCGAAGAATGCTGCGTTGACGCTCATCCCGTGCGCGCTGCTCACTGAAGAGCCGCTGACATTGCGCAACCTGCCGCGACTGGCGGATATTGACGGGTTCCAGCACTTGATGGGGCAATTTGGCGTTTCGGTCAGCATCCAGGGCAAGCGGCCAGAGGATTTCGGCCGGGTCGTGACCTTCGAGGCGCAGCGGCTAACCTCTACTGTCGCGCCGTATGACCTGGTTCGCAAGATGCGCGCATCGATCCTGGTGCTTGGCCCGATGTTGGCCCGCGCGGGCGAAGCCACTGTGTCGATGCCCGGCGGCTGCGCGATCGGCAATCGCCCGATCGATCTGCATTTAAAGGCGCTGGAGGCGTTTGGGGCCGAGATTGAGCTTGCCCAAGGCTATGTGAAGGCGATTGCACCGGACGGCGGACTGCCGGGCGGCGAATTCGATTTCCCGGTCGTGTCTGTTGGCGCAACCGAAAATGCGGTGATGGCGGCGGTTCTGGCCAATGGCACAAGCCGATTGTTTAACGCTGCGCGTGAGCCGGAGATTGTCGATCTGTGCAATCTGCTCACTGCGATGGGTGCAGAGATTGAGGGGATCGGCACATCCGACCTGACGATACACGGTGTAAAGCGGCTCAATGGCGCGACTTACAAGGTGATGGCCGACCGGATCGAGGCGGGCTCCTATGCCTGCGCGGCGGCGATCACTGGCGGCGAAGTGCGGCTGGAAGGGGCCAATGCCGACGAAATGTCCGCCACCGTGCATGCGCTGCGCAATATCGGGGTTGAGGTCGATGAAGACCCGCACGGCATTACTGTCCGGGCCAATGGCGCGATGAAGGCTACCGACCTTACCACCGCGCCCTATCCCGGCCTCGCCACCGATATGCAGGCGCAATTGATGAGCCTGCTGTGCAAGGCCGAGGGCACTAGCGTGCTCAAGGAAACGATCTTCGAAAACCGCTTCATGCACGTGCCCGAGCTAAGCCGGATGGGTGCGGACATCGCGACCGAGGGGCGTACCGCGATTGTGAAAGGCCCGGTGGACCTGACCGGCGCGGAAGTGATGGCGACCGATCTGCGCGCCTCGATGAGCCTGATTATCGCGGCACTTGCTGCCGAAGGCGAGACGACGGTGCGGCGGATCTATCACCTTGATCGCGGCTATGAGCGGTTGGAGGAGAAGCTGCAATTGGTCGGGGCAGATATCGAGCGCGTCGACGATTAACAGAGCGTCCGTTTATGTCGGGCTGCAAATTGCAACGCTGAGTGCTTCCGGTGCTCACGATCCCATAAGATCGCTGTGCTCCGGGTCACTCAGCCTCACAGTTTTCGCCGGGACCTAAACGAACGCGGAGTGACAGCTATCGCTCGGTCACCAGCCAAATCCGGATCGCCCCTGCGAGGCCGGGCGGTGTCTCAGCCGCGATCCGCTCCTCATCAATCCGCGCAACCAGCGCATTGATCGGCACACCCTCGGCCTCTGCGGCATCGCGCAGCATATCCCAGAACACCGGTTCTAGGCTGATGCTGGTCTTGTGCCCAGCAATCTGGACCGAGCGTTTGACGGGTGGGTGATAGGGCGGCTGCATAACGACCTTCATAAGCCAATGTTGTGCGCCTGTCCTCATCGGAACAAGCACTTCCATTCACGCAATTTTTGCGCAAATGTGCAATCGAACAGGAGGGCTACGGACGATGGGGTCCATCAAAGAGCAAGGTTTCAGCGCGCTGAAACGGGCATGGGACGGCTTCTGGTCAATCGGTCGGCTGCGTGAGGACGAGCATCGCGCTTCAATCGATGCGCTCAACCTGTTTTTCGGGGCGATCGTGGGCGTGAACTTTGCCAGCATGACCAATCTGAACGCCAAAGATTACGCAACGTTGCTGTTTATCACGGCGACGCTGATCGCGCTCATCCTGGTGGTCTCGAACACCAGGCGACGCATCTGGTCGGCGATCCAGCTTATTGGCGCGCTTGCCCTGTTCGCCTGGCTGTTCCTGGTGGAGAAGGTGGTGGAAGGCGTCGATCAGAAACTGATGGTCACACTGGCGGTTTGGTCTGCTGCGGCGCTGCTTTACGAATTTACGCCGAGACTGAAAGAACCTCGGGCCGAAGACAAATAAGACGGTTTGCCTGCAATCAGGTCTCCGGCTGATCCCAGGTATCCTGCTTATAATGCTCTCGCCGGTCGCCAAACTCGCGCACGCGCTTGCGCCAGGTGCGATAGCTTGATGGCTTCAGATTATCGCGCATCAGCGCCTTTACCTGTTTGTCCGACAGGCCAAATTCACGTTCGATATTGGCAAAGCTGATATGATCGCTGAGCGCCATTTCGATGATTGCGCTGATTTCGGCGTCGGTAAGGGCGGGTGCGATAGCCATGCCCTTTCAATGAGCCAACGCGGCGTGCGTTCCGAACTCACAACCTTCCGAAAGCCAGGCACAACAAGAAATTTGGGGTGGTGCAATTGGCAATCGCCAACCTAGGGTCGCGTTATGTCTGACGGCCTCGACGACCTGACAGAAAAGGAAAAAGATACGCTGCGCCTGATCGTGCGCGGGCACGACGCGAAATCGGCTGCGCGGGAGCTCGACCTGTCGGTTCACACGATCAACGAACGGCTGCGTGCCTCGCGTCGCAAGCTCGACGTGACAAGCAGCCGCGAAGCCGCGAGGATCCTTTTGGAGAGCGAGGCGAAAACCCACGAAAATCTTGCATACAATCAATTAGGGGATGCGCCGAGAGAGGTTGTCAGCGACCTTCCTGCTCCAGCGATGGCGCCTCATGATGATGCGCCGCGAACCAGGCTCTCCGGTGCCTGGGTGATCGGAGGAATTGTTCTTATGTCGATATTTGGAGCCATCATCGCGCTGTCACTGGCCGGGTCGCAAGCGGGACCAGCGGAAGAGGCCGAGGTTCGGACCACCGAGAATGCCAAGGCAGATGCCGAGAGAGAAAACTCCGCGCGTCAATGGCTCGCTTTAGTCGATGCCGAAGATTGGCAGACGAGCTTCGAGATGGCCGGGTCCGCCTTTCGTGCTCCCAATACAATTGCCACATGGCAGGCGGCATCGGAACAAGCCCGCGGGCCTTTGGGCGACGTAATCCGTCGAGAAGCTATCAGCTTCGAAACCGTGGCCGCCCCTCCTCGGGGGTATCAGGTTGTGCGCTTTCGCACTGATTTCCAGAACCAATCGGGAGTGATCGAATCCGTCACTCTTGAGCGCGAGGCCGGAGAATTGCGAGTGGTTGGGTACTTCCTAAGCTGATCAATTGAGGCTTCTACCCCGCCTCACTCAATACATATGCTGGCCGCCATTGATGCTCATCGTTGAGCCGGTGACAAACCCGGCCTCGTCCGAGCACAGGAAGCCTACGCCGCGCGCGATCTCTTCTGCCTGGCCCAACCGACCGACCGGGATTTTCGCGACGATTTTTTCCAGCACCGGTTCGGGCACGGCGGCGACCATATCGGTGTCGATATAGCCCGGCGCGATGGCGTTCACCGTCACCCCGGCCTTGGCGCCTTCCTGAGCGAGCGCCTTGGTAAAGCCGTGAATGCCTGACTTCGCGGCGGCATAGTTGACCTGGCCGTATTGCCCCGCCTGCCCGTTGATCGAACCGATATTGACGATCCGGCCCCAACCCCGCTCACGCATTCCGGGAAACGCCGCCTTGGCCATGTTGAAACACCCGCCAAGGTTGATCCGCATCACCTCGTTCCAGTCGTCGAAGCTCATCCTGTGCAAAGTGCCATCGCGGGTGATCCCGGCATTGTTCACCACCACGTCAATCGGGCCAATTTCGGATTCGACTTCGGCGCAGCCGGCCTGCACCGCTTCATGATCGCCAACGTCCCATTTGCGCACTTCGATGCCCAGCTCGCTCGCGCATTTCTGCGCCGCCTCGTCATTGCCGCCGTAATTGCCGACGACGGTGAAGCCGTCCGACTGCAATTGCTGGCAAATGGCGCGGCCGATCCCGCGCGTTCCCCCGGTAACCACTGCAACACGCGCCATAATCGAATACCTCTCGCTATGTGTGAGTCTTTATTATGTTTGAGAGATTACCCATGCCGTAGCGTCAGGTGCAACGAAAAACCCCGCCAAAGCGGGGTCTTGCATACCTATTTACTAGAGATCGGGGGGAGGTATCCGCTCAGCGGCGGCGTCAAACCTCAGAACTTGAACTGCGTCCCGACATATACAGCCTGACTGTCTTGTTCGGCATTGGTCAATGGAGCCAGACGGTCGCGCTCTTGCGAGAGGCGAACACCGGCGGTCACGTTAAGGTTTCCGGTGACGCGATAGGCACCGCCGACATCAACCGTTTGCGAAGAAAGGGCGTCCAGCGTGTTGGGCGAACGGCCAGCGACTTGCTCGTCTTCCAGCTCGATCCGCGGTTGCAGGCGGCTTGGCTTATCTTCGGCCTGCGGCTTGGCAGGCTCAAAGGTTGCAAGGTCAGGCATGGACAGGTTGCGCACCGTATCAGGCAGTGCGACCGGCCGTGCAAAGCTTTCATAGCCGCGCGCCGTACCAAGATTGTAGCGCGTCGGCTGCAGCGCAGCGATGCCTTCGCCAGCGCCCGGTGTTGCGTCAATCGCAGAGCGAACCGAGATCGCCTCGGCAATTTCACGGTCGATACGAACAGCAACGGTGACGGTGCGATCACGCTTGGGCGAAGCGGATCCGGCAGGCGTGAAGCGCATGGCATCTTCGCCAGACTGGCTTGCAATCAATGCAGCAAGTTCTGGATCGACCGAAGCCGGGGTAAAGATATCGAGTGCAGAAGCATCGGTGCCGGGGATGCTATCGGTCAGGCTGACCACAGCCAGGCCCGCAGACGGAACGCCAAACGCCAGCGCGCCAGCCGCAAGCATTAGCGGCAGCTTGCGCTGCGCTCCGCTTGAAATCTGGTCGGCTTTGCGTGCCATGGTGTTCGCTTGCGTCCTCTAAACCAATTACTATTCGCTCATAAATAGAGCGACCCCTGCCTTAACATTGGCTGAGTTTGCCCCATAAAGCGACTCGTCACTTTTTATAGCACACAGAATGATAGAGTCATGACAAGCACTTAGGCAATGCCCGCAGGAGGTTTGCGGGGGCGATTTGGGCGGGTGGACGTGATTCTGTTGCATTGTGCACACAGGGTTTACGTTAGGTTATCGTTCTTAAGTGGGGGTTATCGTTCTTAAGTGGCCAGTTCAGCAGCCATAAAGGCGCCCGAGTCGCTAGAATGCGCGGATAATCGGCCCACTTTGGCGGAAATGCACGCCGCGACCGCTTGCCCGATAGAGGCACACGGTTATAGAGCCAGTAAATACGCAATGAGGAATTATCGCAGTGAAACGCGCCACTCTTAAGCTTTCCAATCCGACTCGCATTCTTTTTGCAGGTCTTGCCAGCACCGCTCTGGTTGCCTGTGGCGGTGGTGATCGCCCGCAAGCGGATATGGCCGCTGCGCAGGTCAACACGATTGGCGTGAACTCCTATCTTTGGCGCGCCGCGCTGGAGACCGTCAGCTTCGCGCCACTGCTGCAGGCGGATAGCGCGGGCGGCGTGATTGTGACCGATTGGTATGCGAACCCCAGCAACCCGAATGAGCGGGTGAAGGTAACCGTTGCGATCCTTGACCAGGATTTGCGCGCCGATGCGCTGCGCGTTGCCGCCAGCCGTCAGGTTGCCCAGGGCGGCGGCTGGGTCGATGCGCCGGTGCAGGCGGCTACCGTGCAGAAGCTTGAGGATATTATCCTGACGAAGGCCCGCGATCTCCGCCGCAAAGCCGTCGCCTCCTAAAATTCCGCCGATACCCGGCTGCAAATTGCGCGCTGCCTCGCTTCCGCTGCTCACGACTGTGAAAGGTCGCTGCGCGCCGGTGCTCGCGTCCCACAATTTTCGCCAGGGGTCTCAACGAAATTGACCCAATTCAGCCAAGCCCGCTTCCAATCAGGCGGAAATTCCGTAACAGGCACAGCATGACCGATACGCGTTTTGACCCGTCCAGCGCCGACGGACGTTGGCAGCGTGCCTGGGACGAAGCCGGCACCTTCACCGCCGACAGTGCGAGCGACAAGCCCAAGAGCTACATCCTCGAAATGTTCCCCTATCCATCGGGGCGCATCCATATGGGGCATGTGCGCAATTACACGATGGGCGACGTGCTGGCGCGCTACAAGAAGATGCGTGGACACGAAGTGCTGCACCCGATGGGCTGGGACGCGTTTGGGATGCCAGCCGAAAACGCGGCGATGGAAAAGAAGGTCCATCCCGGTTCGTGGACCCGCCAGAATATCCAAGCGATGAAAGCCCAATTGAAGCGCATCGGATTTGCGCTCGATTGGACGCGCGAATTCGCGACCTGCGACCCGGAATATTACGGCCACGAGCAATCGCTGTTCATCGATATGTACGAGGCGGGCCTAGTCTAT
Source organism: Pseudomonadota bacterium (assembly GCA_038529875.1). Lineage (GTDB taxonomy): Bacteria > Pseudomonadota > Alphaproteobacteria > Sphingomonadales > Sphingomonadaceae > Erythrobacter. Next base: position 8,069 of record JBCBDF010000005.1, read on the forward strand.
CGCCGCCAATCGGAAGTGAACTGGGACCCGGTCGATATGACCGTGCTGGCGAACGAACAGGTGATCGATGGCAAGGGTTGGCGCAGCGGCGCAGAGGTGGAGAAGCGCAAGCTCGACCAGTGGTTCCTCAAGATCACCGATTTCGCCGGCGAGCTGCTCGATGGGCTGGATGAGCTCAAGCACTGGCCCGACAAGGTTCGGCTGATGCAGGAAAACTGGATCGGCAAATCGACCGGCCTTGAATTTTCGTTCCAGCTTTCCAACGGCGATACGCTGCCGGTCTATTCGACCCGCCCGGATACGATTTTCGGCGCGAGCTTCTGCGCGATTGCCGCCGACCATCCGCTGGCGCAAAAGGTATCGGCGGATAGCGCTGATGCGAAGGCGTTTATCGAGGAATGCAAGCGCGGCGGAACGACAGCGGCGGAGCTGGAAACGGCTGAGAAGCTCGGCTTTGACACAGGCATCACGGCCACACATCCCTTCACCGGCGATCCGCTCCCGGTGTTCATCGCGAACTTCGTGTTGATGGATTACGGCACCGGCGCGGTTATGGGCGTGCCGGGGCATGACCAGCGCGACTTCGAATTTGCCAGCAAATACGGCCTGCTGATCGCGCGCGTGGTCGCCAGCGATCCTGCCCAGGCGGACGAGCCATTCAACGGCGAAGCGGAAAGCGGAGACGGCGTGATCGTCAATTCCGACTTTCTCGATGGCAAGAGCGTCGAGGATGCCAAGGCCGACGTGATCGCGCGCTCCGAAGCGGGCAAGTGGGGAGAAGGCACCACCGTTTGGCGGCTGCGCGATTGGGGCGTATCGCGGCAACGCTATTGGGGGACGCCGATCCCCTTCGTGCATTGCGACACATGCGGCGTGGTCCCCGTGCCGAAAGACCAGCTGCCGGTGAAATTACCCGATGATGTCGATTTTGAAACACCGGGCAATCCGCTGGAACGCCACCCGACCTGGGGCAAAACCACCTGCCCGATATGCGGCGGTGAGGCGCGGCGCGAGACCGACACGCTCGACACCTTCACCAATTCCTCATGGTACTTCCTGCGCTTCGCCAGTCAGCCCGTCGATGCGCCGTTCGACCCTGAAGAGGTCAAGGCGTGGATGCCGGTTGAGCATTACATCGGCGGGATTGAGCATGCGATCCTGCACCTGCTCTATGCCCGCTTCTGGACGCGCGCGCTCAAGCATATCGGCAAGCTTGATGTGAGCGAGCCATTCGCCGCGCTCTTCACCCAGGGGATGGTGACGCATGAGACGTATAGCCTCGGCGATGGGTCTTGGCTCTCACCCGATGAGGTCCGCAAAGATGGCGCCAATTGGGTGACAATCGAGTCTGGCGCGCCGGTTACGGCTGGCCGCGTCGTCAAAATGTCCAAGTCGAAGAAGAACGTCGTCGATCCGGATGGCATTATCGACCAATACGGCGCGGATGCGGTGCGCTGGTTCATGCTGTCGGACAGCCCGCCAGAGCGCGACCTGCCATGGTCGGAAAGCGGGATTGAGGGCTGCGGGCGCTTTGTCCAGCGGCTCTGGCGTTTGTTCGACAGCTACGATGCGAGCGCGACCGGCGAGGACCCAAAGACAGATAGAGCTCTCGCTCGCAAGGCGCATCAGGCCATCGTTACGGTGGCGGAAGACATCGAAGCGCTCAGCTTCAACAAGGCGGTTGCGCGCATTTATGAACTTACCGGCGCGGCGGAAAAGGCTGCTCCAAGCGAAAGCCGCAATTTCGCGATTCGTGCGATCCTGCATCTGGTCAGTCCGATGATGCCGCACCTCGCAGAAGAGGTCTGGGCTAAATATGGCGAGAGAGGCCTGATCGCTGACGCGCCTTGGCCCGCTCACGATCCGGCGATGCTGGTCGAGGACGAAGTCACCATCGCCGTCCAGCACAAGGGCAAATTGCGCGACACGCTGACCGCGCCCAAAGGCGCAGCGAAAGAAGACCTGGAAGCGCTTGCGCTCGCCAGCGAGAAGGTCCAGCGTTCGCTCGATGGAGCGGAGATACGCAAAGTGATCGTGGTGCCTGATAGGCTGGTGAACATTGTCACTTAGCTCAACCATCGTCACCCTGAACTTGTTTCAGGGTCCACTTCTCGGCACTCTGCCTCAATCTAGAAGGAAAGATGGATGCTGAAACGAGTTCAGCATGACGGAGTTGAGATGCGGCGCAATCGATCTGCAGTTTTTGCATTCTTTGCCAGCCTGATGGTGGCTGCTTGCGGGCTTCAGCCGCTCTATTCGAGCGGTGGCGGCAATTCCGCGGTCAGCAACGGACTGGCTGCTGTGCAAGTCCCGACCATTCCCGGGCGCGGCGGGTGGTTGCTGCGCGGCGCGCTGGAGGATCGGCTACAAGTGGCTGGCGACGCAAACCCACGCTATCGCCTCGATGTGCGGCTCGACGATGCGCTCGAGGCCTTGGGCGTGCTCAACGATGACACGATCAGCCGTGAACGCCGCATCTTGCGCGCGCGTTATCAATTGATCGATATGTCCAGCGGCGAAATCCTGCTTGATGCGACGTCGGGCGCGGATGCCGGGATCGATGTGGTCTCGTCCGAATACGCCACCATTGCAGCCGAGCAGACCGCGCTGGAAAACCTGACGCAGGAAGTTGCCGATCGCATGGTGACGCAGATTGCGCTGACGCTTCGTTCGCACAATGAAGCGAGCGCGGCAGAGCCTGCGGGCCAATGAAGGCGACCCAGCGCGACTTTGCTCGCGGCCTGCCTAGCAGCGCTGCCAATTGCTCGATCTTCTTTTTTTGCGGTCCCGACGAAGCGGGTGCATCGGCCGCCGCCAATAAGATCGTCGAAGGTCTCCCAGATCCAGGCGAGCGGATCGACATATCAGGTGGGGACTTGCGCCGCGACCCGGCCATGCTGGGCGATGAAGCGCGCTCCGGCTCGCTGTTCGGTGACAAACGCCACATCCTGGTGCGCGCCAGCGGCGATGAAGCGCACGATGCGGTGAAGGCGCTGATCGAGACCGGCGAAGCTGGGGCTGGCGAGGCGGCTCCGGTGCTGATCATCGCCACCTCCGCGACGGACAAGGCGCGCACTGCCAAGCTGATCGAGAAGCGCAAGGACGGCATGGTCGCGGTGTTCTGGCCCCCGGACCTGTCATCGGTGGCCGCTTCGGTGCGGATGATGGCGGATAGTGCGGGCCTGAGGCTCGGCGGCGATTTGGCCGAGCGGATCGCGCGGGCTGCGGGGCTCGATGTGCGGCTCGCGCAGTCGGAAGTGACAAAGCTCGCGCTTTACTGCGATGCCGATTCGCTTGTCCCCAAGACCGCTTCGATCGAGGATTATGGTGAGATTGGCGCAGCGACCGAAGAGGATGGTTTCCAGCCGCTCGTCAATGCGGTGATGGGCGGCGAAGTGGCCCGGCTCGACAAGGAAATCCGCCGAATGCGCGAGCTTGGGCTGAACCCGGTCGGCCTGTTATTGGCGATCGAGCGGCGCGCGGCGCAGTTGGCGCAGATTACCGCCAAGCTCGGCCCGCGCGGTTCGCTCGACAATCTGGGCAAGGGTGAAAAGGCGCAGCTCGGCATATTTTGGCGTGAGGAGCGCGATATTCGCCAACAGCTCACCCGCTGGCATGCGCGCAAACTCGACCGGCTGGTGCCGCGTTTGGTGGAGATGCACCGCGCGCTGCTAGCCAACAGCCAGGCGGCTGAATTACTGCTGGCCCAAGGACTTGCCGATATTGCCCGGTTCGCGGCGAGACGGTAAATTTCTGGGCGAAAGCCTATTCAAAGCCCTCGCCAAATCAGGATGTTTGCTATAGCCCTTGAATAAGTAAAAATGCCTAAGGCTGAATACTTGTAGCTAGAAGGCAGGGGTCGCAAGCCATGAACAAGTTTTCAGGGCGTTTATTTGTAGCAGACGAGCCACGAGGCGCGCGCTTCAAATCACCGCCATCGTTGGAGCGTCGGCGTCTTCGTGCCTATGTCGCCATGCTCGTTATCGATCTGGCGCTATTACATGTTGGGTTCGCCCTGGCCGCTTGGGCTTATGAAGGCGTATGGTGGGAACCGCGCGCGCTGCTGGCGGCCCAGACCTTGCTGCCGATATTCCTCACCATCGGATTGTACAATGCGAGCTATTGCGCGCGGGCGCTGACCGATTGGGTCTATGCGGTGCGACAGATGCTGGTCGCGTTGGTAATATCCGCAGCACTGATCAATTTCGTCGCCTTCTACGCCAAGTCCAACGCCGTGTTTTCGCGGGTCGCTGTTTCGCTTGGCTTCGTTTTTAGTTTTGCGCTGATGGCGAGCGCTCGCTGGCTGTTGGCGAAATTTATCGAACGGGTTTGGCGCGGCAAGATCCGCAATCACCTGGTGATTGATGACGGAGGCCCGACCTTTGCGCTTGAGCGTGCAGAGACGTTGTCTGCTCGCGAACTGTCTCTCGATCCGTCCAGTGACGATCCGCATATGCGCGATCGGCTGGGTCAATTGTTGCAAAACCAGGATAGCGTGATCGTCAGCTGCCCGCTTGAGCGGCGCGGGCAATGGGCCATCCTGCTGAAGTCGCTGGGCGTGCATGGCGAGCTCTTGAGCGACAATACACATGCGCTCGGCGCGTTTGGGGTGCGGCGCTATGACGATCAGGATCGCTCGACACTGGTTGTTTCAGCGGGGCCGCTGGGGATGCGGGCACGTGCGGCGAAGCGGGTTTTCGATATTGTCATGGCTTTGGCTGGCCTGATCGTCGCGTTACCTTTGATGTTGTTGATCGCGCTGCTCATCAAGCTGGAAGATGGCGGTCCAGTCCTGTTCGTTCAGCAACGCGTGGGCCGCGGCAATCAGTTCTTCGACATGCTCAAATTTCGCAGCATGCGAGCTGATAGCGTCGACCGGAGCGGTGAGTGCTCAACCGTCCGCGATGATGCGCGGGTGACGCGGATCGGGCGTTTCATTCGCGCGCACAGCCTCGATGAATTGCCGCAATTGTGGAATGTGCTGCGCGGAGAAATGGCGATTGTCGGGCCGCGCCCACATGCGCTGGGCAGCCAGGCGGGCGACAAGCTGTTCTGGGAGGTCGATAGCCAGTACTGGCGGCGCCACTCGCTTCGCCCCGGCCTCACCGGCCTTGCGCAAATTCGCGGGCATCGCGGAGCGACCGAGCAGGAATCCGACCTGACCGACCGATTGCAGTCCGACCTTGAATACATCGCCGGGTGGACCCTGGGTCGCGATATCGGGATCGTTTTGCGCACCTTGTCGGTGCTGCGCCATGACCGGGCGTATTAGGCGCGTGTTCTGACTGGTCGCGCGCTCTAATCCCCTTGGGGCACGGTGAAGCTGCCGGTTACCCGGCCATCGTCGCCCTCGGTCGCTCCGGCTGGCGCGCCCGATGCGCGGCCATCGACGCTGGAAAGCCCGGTGCGCAGGTCGATCACCAAGCGCCCGCCGCTTAGTCTGTCTGCGCTGCGCCGCAACCGGACATTGCCTGACATGGTGATGATCCGGCGACCGAAATCGTAGATCGCGACATCGCCGCTGGCGCTCTCATTGCCGCGCGAGACGGTTACTCCGCCGGTTGCGGTGATGCGCTGGATATCGAGCGAGCCGCTATCGGTGTAATTTACCAGCATCCGGTCGGAGCGGACGGTCAGCCCGGCCTGCCGCACAATCACCCTGCCAGAGAGCGCCACGCGGTTCTCGCGATCCTGCAGCTCGATCCGGCCCGCATCGAACTCAACCGGTGCGCGGCTGTCATGCGAGGCGATGCCCTGCGCTCCCGCCTGAATCGCGCCCATCATTACGGCTGCCCCAACAAAGCCGCCAAGCGCCCATCGCGCGGCAATGTTTGGCAATGGCAGTTTTGTGGACTTGGTCATGGTATCCTCAATTCGCCCGGTATCATGGACAGTTTTGCATTGCCATCCAGCGTGATCGTGCGCGCGGCCAGATCGGCGCGGATTGTATCGGCGCTGAACGTGCCGGCAGGCACCGCCCCTTCAACTCCGTCATCGCCGTGCATGGTGCGCGCATCGAGGTCGATCGAAACGCCGCGCGCGGTCATGGTGTAGCCATCCGCGGCATTCATCCGCACCGGCCCATCGACATCGACCACCTCTTCCTCAATCGCATAGGCCCCGCCATCGGCGCTGATCCGTGCAGGCCCTTCGGGTAGCAGCAGCTGCGCGACCAGGTCCTCCATCCGCACGATCCCTTCGGCGCTGGAACGTTGTACGGCTTCCCCCGCCTGGATCGAGAATGGCCGCCCGCGCGCATCGCGCCCGCGATACATCGCATTGTCCACGCTGAGGCGTTCGTTGATCATCGCCACCTTGTTGCGATCGAGCAGGAACGAGATTTCACCCCTCGGGCTGAGCGGCGTGATGATCATGAGCGCGGCCATTATACCGACCCCCACGGGCAGGGCGCGGGCGAGGAAGCCAACCAGCTTGTCATGGCTGCCACCGGGCGTGGCGAAGTGCTTGCGCTGATCGCGCAGTTCCTTCGCTTCGCTGGTTTCGATGCGCCGCTTGATGACCATGGACCGTCTTTGTTTATTGCTTCCTTAGGCGTGGCTGAAGATGTCGTGTTCGGCCCAGCCTGCCATGTCGAGCAGCGCACGCGTTGGCAGGAAGTCGAAACAGGCTTGGGCGATTTCCATCCGCCCCTCGCGTTCCAGGCGCTTGATCAGCTCTTCGCGCATGGCATGCAGGAACCGCACATCGGAGGCGGCATATTCCCGCTGCGCCTCGCTCAATTCCGGCCCGCCCCAGTCGGAGCTTTGCTGCTGCTTGGAGATTTCCGCGCCGAGCAGCTCGTTGGCGAGGTTCTTGAGCCCATGCCGGTCGGTGTAAGTGCGCACCAGCTTGCTGGCGATCTTGGTGCAGAACACCGGCGCCGCCATCACGCCAAGATAGAACTGGATCGCCGCCAGGTCGAAGCGGGCATAGTGATACAGCTTCAAACGGTTGGGATCGGCCAGCACCGCTGTCAGGTTCGGCGCGGCATAGGCGCTACCCGGGCCAAACCGCACCAGGTGTTCATCGCCATTGCCATCGCTGATCTGGACGACGCATAGCCGGTCACGATGCGTGATCAGGCCCATGGTTTCGGTGTCGACGGCAACGGGGCCATCAGCGAGCACGCCTGCGGGCAGGTCTTCTTCATGAAAATGTACAGCCATATGGCCACCGGCCTTAGGCCGATTGGGGAAAGAGGGAAAGGGGACATGGCGCAAGGGCGCATATGCTGTGTAGATTTGGCGATGATGGCTGCCGATCCGATCCCTGAAAGCTGGCGCAATGCGTTGGAACCTGCGCTCGCCGCGCCCGAGGCGCGTAAGCTTGGCGGGTGGCTGCGGGCGCAGGAGGATGCGGGCAAGGTGATTTATCCGCCGCGCGGGACGCGGCTGGCTGCGCTCGCGAGCACGCCGCTCGAAAAGGTGCGTGTCGTGGTCCTGGGGCAAGACCCCTATCATGGGCCGGGCCAAGCGCATGGCCTCAGCTTTTCGGTGCAGGACGGGGTGAAGCAGCCGCCCTCGCTGGCCAACATCTTCAAGGAGCTGGAGAGTGATTTGGGCATTCCGCGCCCGGCCACCGGCAACCTTAGCAAATGGGCGGAGCAGGGCGTGCTGCTGCTCAACAACACGCTGACGGTCGAGGCTGGGCAAGCGGGCAGCCATGCTGGGCGCGGCTGGGACGCGATCACCGATGCCGCCGTGGCGGCGGTGGTGGAGCAAGGGAACGCGTGCGTCTTCATCCTGTGGGGTAGCCATGCGCAGAAGAAGGCGAGCCGGGTGAAGGGATTGGGCAACGCGCCGCATCATCTTGTGATCTCCAGCCCACATCCCAGCCCATTGTCGGCACATCGCGGGTTCTTCGGTTCGAAGCCGTTCAGCCAGACCAACGCCTTTCTGGAGGCTCAGGGCCTCGCGCCAATCGACTGGTCGCTGTAGCTGCGGTCGGAACGCAAACGCGCCTCTGCAAAAGTGTGAGTTTCGCCCAGAAATCCCGTGATTTGAGGGGTTTGTGCATCGTTCGGCGCGGCCAGGTGTGACTTTTGGAATGTTGGACTTCCGGGCATGATCGCAGGCGGTGAGCATTCTGTGAACTTGCCTCAAACCGCTGGCTGTAGGAAAGTCGTACCATGACAGAGGAAGAGGCGCGCGCGGCACTGTTGTCGCGGCAGGAACAGCTCGCGGAAGAAGACCGGATCAGCGCCGAGGGGCGCGAGCCTGTCACCCTGCAACAGGATAGCGTCGGGCGATTGAGCCGGATGGACGCGATGCAGCAGCAGGCAATGGCGCAAGCTCAGGAGCGCCGCCGCGCATCCGAACGCACCCGGATCGGCGCGGCGCTTGCTCGCCTCAATGAAGGCGAATGGGGCTATTGCGGAACATGCGGTGAGGAAATCGCGGCAGCGCGCTTGCGCCATGATCCCAGCGTGGCGCAGTGCGTGGGGTGCGCAGGCGGTGGCGGGGGCTACTAAGCGCTATGCAATGAAGCGGAGGACATACTCGGTGCGCTGAGCCACGGGGATTTTCGGAAGCTCGATGGTCTCGATGTCCATGATTTTCAGATCCCGCCGCAAGCGAGCGGCTTCTTCCAGCGCGGTTTGAAAAGAGTGCGGCCTGTCGGTCGTCTGCTCGAAGATTTCAGGCCAGGGCGGAGCAAAAAACACTGGCTCCGCGTAACGAAACCCATCCGGCATCAGCTCGGCAAGAGGCACTTTGCGGAGCGCCGCCAGCCCGGACAACGCATCGAACAGCCCGCGATCGAAGAAAACCGGTCTATCGATTGGTGCAAGGTTTTCGAGGTCTTTTCGAGCGAGCGAGACCACAGCGTCGATAAAGCCGGGGCGATCCTCCCACGGGGTGGGGCCGCTGCCCTGGATCACCCGCAAGCCGGGCTCTGAAACGGTTGAATACCCCTTCGCTCTCAGGGCTTCGAGCAAGGTCGACTTACCCCCGCCGGAACATCCCGTCATTAGGTATAGATCACTCATCAATGCGCGGCATCACCTTGCGCAATTCGAGCGTCATTTCTCCCGGTTGCGGAGTTTGTCCCAGCAATGAACCACCAACGAATTTCAGCACGTTGCCATCCAGCATGCCGACCATCCCGGTGAAATCGGCGACACCCAGATCGTTGCGTTCGAACTCAAATCGCATCGTGCTGCCCGGTTTCCAGCCGAGATCGGCAAGGACGTAGTCTTGGGAAAAGATCTGATAAATGTCTTCTTCGAGCCGCAGAGATATCGGATCGGCGCATTCGCCCGGCGCGGGCGACCAGCCCTCGTAGCGAACCTGACTTTGAATGCGCGATCCATCGGCGCAGGTTACGGTAACGCGGGCATATTGAAACGGCTCACCATTGCTCGCCCACACCACTTTGACCATTGGTCCGCTGGGTGCTGTTTCCAATCCGGACCAGCGAAACAATGGTGCGACGGGTTTGGGATCGGAGGTGAGCGTGATTGTCTCTCCTCGCTGTTCCCATGTGCCTTTGGCTCGCATATCGAGCGCGCCGACCGAAAGGCCCCATTGGAACGTGCCGTCTGCTGCAATGCGCATGCCCATCGCGGTTTCGAATCCGCCGCCATTGTAGTCGCCGATGAAAGGCGAATTGGGACTGGGAGCGAGCGGCTTCTCTTGCGCGGGGGCATTCCCGCCAGCTTGCGCCGCTTCGCCATCGCCGGTGACACCGGAATAGGCGCAGCCCGACAGCGCCAGGATCGAAATGGCTGCTAGGCTACGCAAGTCAGAAATTGGCATTGAGGCGCATCCCCACCAGTACCCCTGCATCGCGTGCGGCGACGGCGCTGTCGATCACTTGTGCATTGGCGGTGACTTCAAATCGGTCTGCAATCCCAACGGTATAGAACACTTCCACGCCCTCCTCGTCTTCAAGGCCCAAGCGCGGGGCCAGCACGCTCACCAGATCGTCGGTCAGCGAATAGCGGAACCAGGCCGCGCCAAAGCGGTCTTGCGGGCGACCGCGCGGATTGCCCGACATGCCGATAAATCCGCTGGCATCCAGGAACGTCGGATCACCGATGGATTGATAGATCTGGCCGAATATGCCCCAGCCCTTGCCCGGTGCCTCAGGGTAGACCGAGAGGTATTGATAGCCTGCCAGCACGGCGGCGAATTCGCCGCGCGAATTGCCGAAGCTTGATCCCGGCGCGGGGATCAGCACCGAAGGCAGTGAATCCGCATTGATATCATCGCGGGTCGAGCCCGACAGTTTGAGCGCGTAATAGCCGGGGGCACCGCCGATCTTCACCGGGAATGTCACCGAGCCGAGGAAGCCCACGCCGCTGCCGAAGGCTGTTTCAAACCCGGTGCGTTCATATTGCGAGTCGGGGTCATAGACCCACAGGCGATAGAGCACTTTTTCGGTCGGCACTTCGAGCAGCGCGCCGGTGAGCGTGTTGGGAATGATTGCGGATGGCGGCAAGGCGGTGCTGAGGTTCTGGAAGCCGTAATGCCCGTTGCTGCCAACCACGGGCAGCTTTGCGCCAAGATCAAGCACGTTGACCTTGCCCAGAGTTAGTTTCGCACCCGATTTCCAACGTTTTGAGACACTTGCGGAAACATCGAAGTCACCGCGCCCCTCGCCGCGAAACAGCGCCGTATTGTCGGGGATCAGGCCGACGACGCCGTTTGAATCCTTACCCCAGGTGAATTCGGGGCGAAGGGTCAGGGTGAAGCTGTCGTCGAGGCCGAACGCGCTGCCCTTTACATCGACATAGGCATCGACCCGGCCGCTGTAGCGCAGCGTGTCGTCGCCATCGAATGCGACCGGCACATCGACGAATTGCGATATGGCAAGCTTCGCGGAGATGGGCTTTGTATCTTGGGGCGCGGATGGCGCAACCGGAATGGGAACTTCCGAGACAGGTTGTTCGCGGAGTTGGTCTGAACCGCTGTCTTTTTCATCATGCGAGGCGTTTGGTGAATATGAATCATCGAAAGCTGCATCAAAATTTTCGAATACATCGCCTGCCAAATCGTCGGCGGCAGATGTTGGTGCAGCATTCGCCAGAAGAATAGCCCAAAACGCCACTAAAGCGGCACACAATATTGCTCGCGATGCGCAAAATTCTCTCGGTGCGACCCGCATGTTACCCCCAATGCACCTTTCCAGACTATTGCCGGATTGAATGCTGTTATCCCTCTGCTCAAAGTCTTGGGTGCAACAGCCTTGCAATCTGGTCAAGCAAATTGGCGAAGGCGCCAGTGCTCCAAAATGCTATCTGGAAGGTCTACGGCAATACTCTGCGAACCAATTGTATTGGAGCGACATAGATGCGCGAACTGTCTCGCATCGTCGCGGCAGGTGATCAGCGCGGAAGCGAGCTCGCGCCCATCAGCGCTTCGTCGACGCTGCGCGCGCATTGCCGCCCTTCGCGAATGGCCCACACGACCAGGCTCTGCCCGCGCCGCATATCGCCGCAGGCATACACCTTCTCGACGCTGGTGGCGTAGTCATCCTCGTTCGCCGAGACATTGCCACGCTCGGTCAATTCAACCGCCGCCTGGTCGAGCAGCCCGGCCTTTTTCGGCCCGACAAAGCCCATGGCGAGCAAGATCAAGTCGGCGGGCAGGGTAAATTCGCTGCCGACGATCTCACGCATCTGGCCA
>JBCBDF010000006.1:0-19313 GCA_038529875.1 Pseudomonadota bacterium
CGCGCGAGAAGTACTTCTCGAACGAGATATCATACGAAGTTGATCTGTATGGCTGCAGCGAAGGGTTACCGCCGCTGAGATTGAAGCAAACAAGCTGCGGCGGATTGAAGCCAATCACCGTATCCGGGATCTGGTCACCATCAGTGTCAGTGCAACTGAGCGGATTGACCGTGATGTTCTGGTTGGCCGCCAATTGATCAAGACGTGCCCGAGTGACAGTCTTAGCGAACGCCAGCTTGATGAACATGTCCTCGGCAACCTCAAAGCTGAGGTTGGCGCTAGGCAGCCAGTCATCATAGCTCTCGGTGACCGTGTTGACGAAGCCGCCACCGATCGTGCCGGTCGAGCTCTGCTTGGTGTCAATATACTTTAGGCCAAGGTTGCCGCGCAAAGGAACCGAACCCAGCATCGTGTCGATATTGGCCTGAGCGTAGATGTTATGAACCTCTTCGGAGACCAGCCACTCAGTGTCAAAGGTTGCTTTTTCGACCACATAGGTGCCGTCGGTCAGGAAGCTCGACGGATCATAGGCGATTATATCAAAGCCAAGGCCCCCCGTATCGGTGCTGCCCAAAATAGAGTCGGCCGGGATCGCCAGAGCACCATCAGTAAACGCCGCAGATTCGCGGATGAAGGCTTCGTTGGAATCGAAGGTCTTCTCGCGGTCGGTGTAAATCCAGCCAACCGTAATGCTCGATAGGAAGCCGCCATCAAAGGCATAGTCCGCCTCAGCGCGCAGCTGGTGCAGCTCGTCATCGATTTCCGGCTCTTTGATAAAGCCGACCTGGCCCCAACCACCCGGATCGGTCAGCAGCACCGTGCCCGGATCGGTGTAATCGAGCTGAGTGTCGACGCTGTAGCGGCCACTGCTGGGCATCGTGAAAGTAATCGTGTCTTGCGGACCGCCACGGGCGAACCCCGTACCCGCGTACGATTCGTAGTCGATATCGTTACGGTCGAGTGTCGAGTACCCATAATCGAGTTCGAGCGTGAGGTTTTCAGTCACGCCCCATTCGAGATTGGCACCGGCGGCAAAGATTTGCGCTTCATTACCCTCGGTATCGGTACGCAGGATCGGCACCACGGCAGAGTAGGTTGCTGTGTCAGCAAACGGGCCATTGCCAGTCGCGCCATCAAAGCTTGCGCCACTCCAAGAAGCAATCGGCGTTTCCGTACCGCGGAAGATGCCGGAATCTTGCGTATCGGTATAAAATGCGTCGAGTGCGAGAGAGAAGTTGTCGCTCGGCTCGAACTGCAACGCGCCGGCAATCGACGTCCGCTCAAAGTCACGCGAGACCACACCTTGGCGTGGGTTATCTGAAGGATAGATCAGGCCATTCGCATCGGTCGAAACCTGGTTTTCATTGGTCTTGAGCTCACGCGAAAGGAACTGGGTAGGGTTCGATTGGTGCGTTACACCGAGCGACCAACCAACAGTGCCCGCTGCGTTCTGGCCGATATACGAACCGAAGAAACGATAGCCTTGGTTGCTGAAGTCGGGGTTCAGCTCGCCGCTGTCGTTGACGACATAACGCGCTGACACATTCAGCTTCGTGTCGTTGAAATCAAGTGGACGGATCGTGCGCAGATCAACCGCGCCAGCGATGCCGGTCGCGGCTAGGGTCGCATCAGCCGTCTTGTAGACAACGCCCTGGGCGATCAGTTCGGAAGGGAATTGGTCGAACTCGATGCCGCGATTGTTACCGGCAGAGACAACCTCGCGGCCGTTCAGAAGCGCCAGCGAAAAGTCCGGACCAAGGCCGCGGATCGAAATCTGCTGCGAACGACCGCGAACACGCTGGGCAGTCACACCGGGCAGGCGCGCAAGTGCATCAGCAATAGACAGATCGGGCAGCTTACCGACGTCTTCTGCCGAGATAACCTCGACAATGCTGGTGCTTTCGCGCTTCGCCTCAAGCGAGCTTTCGATCGCGCTGCGAATGCCGGTGACGACGATCGTGCCTTCTTCCGCTTCGTTCTCGGCAACGTCCGATGATGTGTCCTGAGCCAGTGCGGGCATCGCCGTGGCCATCATGGCCAGACCCGTTGCAGCACCACAAAGCAGGCGAGCATTCGCCGAATTACGCTTCAATACCATAACTACTCTCCCCTAACGCCGCATTTGATCCCGGGCGTTTGCATTTTTTTTCATAGCGTATGTTTGGCCGCGCGTAAATGACCAATCTTTGGAACGGATTCGAACGGCTGATTAATACTCAAATATCTCTTTTTAAGTCATAATATTACGGAAATTGTAACTTCAGGTTATAGTGCTTCCACAAGTTTCAACAGCCTGTGGCGCGCTTGTCACACTTGTTATGCATACGAACCCATTTCTTTACCTGAGCAGTAATTTGCGATCTCGCCCGACTTACCGAAGAATGCGATACTCGAACTTTTAATTCAATATTTTCAATATTTTAAATGATTGAATTTGGCGTAGCTGTCGCGATTTGTTAGCCTAGCAACGCAATTCAGCCATCAAAAAGAGAGCCGCGAACACCAATGCAAGACTTGCCAATCTCGCTTGCTGGAGCGCGTGCATCTGTTTTTTCGCCACAAAATCATAATTTTGTGACGATCGATGCGATTCTCAACGAACCTTCAATTGCAGTCAAAGCCGCATCTTTGCAAAAATTTGCAAAGATCATTCCGCAATATCCTGGCGTGCGTGCCCCGCTCGAACCGGCTGTCTGCCGGACTTGGCTTGAAAAGCTATCTCCACTGCTGAACGCGAATTTTGGCGCAGCAAAACATGGCTGGGAAATGCAGGGCTGGTATTCAATCGTCACGACGCCGCCTGCGCAATTGCAGCCGATCCAGCGCCTGCCGCATGTTGACGGCACCGATCCCGATCAAATCGCATTGATGCTCTACCTTCATACGACCGGCCATGGGGGCACCGCCTTCTTCCGGCATAAATCAACCGGACTGGAGGCGCTGACCGCAGAGAGTTATCCGCGTTATGCGGAGACGCTGCAGCGGGAAGTCAACCAAACTGGCCTACCACCTGCGGCCTACACAACCGACGGCGCGCCGCATTTCGAGCGCACCCACACAGTGCCCGGCACATTCAACCAGGCAGTGCTCTATCGTGGCAATATCCTGCATAGCGGAGTGATTGACAATCAAGCGCCCTTGCCTGCTGATCCCACGAAAGGCCGCCTGACGATCAACGCCTTCCTGCGCCCCATCCGCAATGTTAAGGCCTCATCATGAGCGAACAGACAAAACAGAAACTGGTGATCGTCGGTGGCGGAACCGCGGGCTGGATTACGGCGGCAGCGTTCGCGCGGTTGCTCGGCCCCAGCTTGACGATCGAGCTCGTCGAATCCGAAGCCATCGGCACGGTTGGCGTTGGCGAAGCCACCATTCCGCAGATCATACGCCTCAACACAATCCTCGGCTTCGATGAGAACGATTTCCTCAAGCACACTTATGGCACGTTCAAGCTTGGTATCGAGTTTGTCGATTGGGGCAAAAAGGGCGACCGCTATCTCCACACGTTCGGCGATGCGGGCCTCAACCTCGCCAATGTGCCCTTCCACCATTACTGGCGGCGGCAGGCACAAGCTGACGGCGACAAGAGCCTATGGCACTACTCGCTGCATCGATTGGCCGCCAACCAAGAGAAGTTCGCCAAGCTCGACCGGGTCGGCAACACCGCGATGACCGGGCTCGCCTACGCCTATCACTTCGACGCCAGCCTCTACGCCAAATATCTGCGGACCTATTCCGAACAGCGGGGCGTCACACGCACAGAAGGCATGGTGCAATCGGTGCAGCGCAACGGGGAGAGCGGCGACATTGCCTCGATCACCCTCGATAGCGGCGCAGTGATTGCGGGCGATTTCTTTATCGATTGTACCGGCTTTCGTGCGCTCTTACTGGGGCAGGAGCTGGGCGTCGATTATCAGGACTGGTCGAAATGGCTCCCATGCGACCGCGCGCAGGCCGTGCCCAGCGAACGCCTGCCCAACCTGCCGCCCTACACTCGGGCAACGGCGAAGACCGCCGGGTGGCAATGGCGCATTCCGCTGCAGCATCGCACCGGCAACGGCCATGTCTATTCGAGCGGCTTCACCAGCGACGAAGAGGCAACCGACGTTCTGCTCTCCGGCCTCGACACAAAGCCGCTGGATGACCCGCGCCCGATCCGCTTCACCACCGGACGACGCGAGCAATTCTGGTCGCATAATTGCGCAGCCATCGGCCTCTCAAGCGGATTTCTGGAACCACTGGAATCGACCAGCATCCACTTGATCCAGTCGCATGTGAACCGCCTGATTCAGCTGTTTCCGCGCGGGGAGAATTGCGATGCGGAGCGCGGCGAATATAATCGCCGATGCGCGGCTGAGTTCGAGCAAATCCGCGATTTCCTGATCCTGCATTATCACCAGACCGAGCGCGAAGATTCCGAATTCTGGCGCTATTGCAAGAATATGGATGTGCCCGACAGCCTGACTCATAAGCAGGAACTGTTCGCCTCTACCGGGCGGCTGGGCCGCGATATCGACGACCTGTTCCGCGATGCCAGCTGGGTGCAGGTGATGCTGGGTCAGGGAATATTGCCGCAAAGCTATGACCCGATGGCCGATGCGATCAGCGACCAACAGCTAAGCGAATTCCTCGGCAATTTGCGCACTATCATAGAGCGTTCTGTTAACGGCTTACCGAGCCATGCCGACTATATCGCGCGCAATTGCGCCGCAATGGAAGACGCATAAGCAACGCCCAAACGCCCGCGCGAATGGGCAGTTTCGCAAGTCTCAAAAATTTGGTAGTAATCCGCAACTGAAGTGGATGAAGCCCCACTTTCCGCGTCCTACATTGGAGCCAAGCGAATGATCACCTTCACCATTAACGGCCAACCGCAAAGCGTGGACGCCGATCCTGCCATGCCGATCCTGTGGGTCGTGCGCGAGAAGCTGGGTATGACCGGAACCAAGTTCGGCTGCGGCATCGCGCAATGCGGGGCCTGCACGGTGCACCTTGATGGCGAACCGATCCGCTCCTGCTCCATGCCTCTTGCCGCGGCTGAGGGTCGTGAAATTACCACTATTGAAGGCGTATCGGGCGACGATGGTGAAATGAGCCCGGTGCAACAGGCATGGATCAGCGAGCAGGTGCCGCAATGCGGGTATTGCCAATCGGGCCAAATCATGGCCGCGACCGCCCTGCTGCGCTACAATCCTGCCCCCAGTGATGAAGATATCGACGCCGCGATGAGCGGTAACATCTGCCGCTGCGGAACCTACAAGCGTATCCGCCAAGCGATCAAGGTAGCCGCCGGGATCGAGCAGGCCAGCACTGAGGAGACAACAGCATGAGCGATGCAGCTGAAACTCCCGAAACCGCGCAGCCCGAAAACACCCAGGCCGAAACGGCAAAGCCAGAACGCAGCCGCGCAGCCAAATGGAGCCGCCGTGGCTTTATCGGCGCAGGCGTGCTCGCGGGCGGCGCACTGCTGATCGGTGTGGGCGTGCGCCCCGGCAATCCGGTTGGCAAGCTCTCATCCTTAGTCGCCGACGGCGAAGGCGAGCAGCTGGTCAACAGCTGGGTCAAGATCGGCACCGATAACATCGTGACCGCCATCATCCCACATTGCGAAATGGGCCAGGGCGCGCATTCGGTCCTTGCGCAAATGCTCGCTGATGAACTCGATGCCGACTGGTCGATGGTCGAGGTGATGCAGGCGCCAACCGATGGCAGCTACATCGTCAGCGACACGGCGCGCATGTTCGTTGCGCCTTTCACCATGAACGCGGCCGACTGGATTGAGCCGACATGGGACGGTCTGTTCACACAAATCGGGCGCCTGGCCGATGCGATGATTACCGGCGGCAGCTCCTCGATCCGCTCGACCGGGCAATACCAGATGCGGATTGCCGGAGCGGCAGCACGCAAGATGCTGGTCGGCGCAGCAGCCGATAAATGGGCTGTGCCTGCGGGCGAAATCGTGACGCGTGACAGCACGCTGATCCACGAAGCGAGCGGCAATTCCGCGCCCTATTCGCAATTTGCCGCGGCTGCCGCTGAGCAGCCAATGGATCATTCACCCACGCTGAAAGAGCCCAAGGACTACCGTCTGATGGGCAAGAGCAAGCGCCGCACCGATATTCCGGGCAAGGTCGATGGCACCGCCGATTTCGGGATCGATGCAAAGATTCCTGGCATTGAGCCATCCGACCTTTCCTATGCCGCGGTGCGCCGCCCGCCTGTGCCGGGCACCAGCGTAACCGCAATGGACGCAGAGGCAGCCAAGGGCATGCCGGGGGTCCAGCAGATCCTCAACATGGGCAGCTTTATCGCGGTCGTTGCCGATGGATATTGGAATGCGAGCCAAGCGCTCAGCACGATCACGGCGGACTATAGCGAGGCGGAAAGCCCGATAAAAACCACCGCCGATCAATTCGCAGCATTCGCCAGCGCGCTAGATGGTGCAGGCGACGAAGGCGGTGAGCAAGCCGCATCCAGAGGCGACGCGATGAGCGCCTATGCCGATGCGGCGACCAAGCTGGAAGCGGAATACAAGGCTCCGTTCCTCGCCCATGCCCCGATGGAGCCGGTCAATTGTACCGCCTGGGTGCAAGACGGAAAATGCGATATCTGGACCAGCACTCAAGTGCCGTTGATGGCACGCAGCGCGGCGGCGAAGGCACTGGGCATGGATGCAGATGACATCACCGTGCACCACCCGTTTCTGGGCGGAGCGTTCGGAAGGCGGCTCGAAAACGATTATGTGACCATGGCCGCGCGGATCGCGAAGGCCACGGGCTATCCGGTCAAAATGATCTGGTCGCGCGAGGAAGATACACAAAAGGCGCTCTACCGCCCGGCCGATCTCAGCCGCTTCAAGGGCGGTCTGGATGCTGGCGGAAAGCTGGTCGCATACAACAATGTCTTCACCCAGCGGCACGATCCGGCAGAGGCGAGCGTGCCGGGGATTTACGACATTCCCAACACCTCCGTGCGGGTGGCCGAAGCCGATCTGCACCTGCCGTTTTCCGCATGGCGATCGGTCGACCATTCGCAGCAGGGCTTCTTCATCGAGAGCTTCATCGACGAGGCGGCGCATGCCGCAGGGGCAGACCCGCTCGAATACCGCATCGCAATGCTGGGCGACAACACAGAACGCCACAAGGCTGTGCTCGAAAAGGTCGCGGAGCTGAGCAATTGGAGCGCACCGCGCGGTGAAGGCATCGGCAAGGGCGTTGCCATCGTCGAAAGCTTTGGCACGGTCGCAGCCGAAGTCATCGAAGTCGACATGACATCGGGCAAGCCGAAGATGATCAACGCCTGGGCTGTGACCGATGCGGGCTACGTTATGAACCCCGACGGATTCCGCAACCAGATCGAGGGCGGGATCGTGTTCGGCCTGACGGCGGCACTCTATGGCGAGATCGACATTGTCGACGGCGCGGCCAAGCAGAGCAATTTCCACGATTACAAGATACTGCGCATGGATGAGACGCCAGCCATCGAGGTCGCGATCATCAATAGCGGCACCGTGCCGATTGGCGGCGCGGGTGAGCCGGGCACGCCGCCTGCCGCGCCTGCCCTCGCCAATGCGATTTTCGCCGCGAGTGGCGAGCGGCTGCGGGAAATGCCCTTCGCCAGGCAGTTCAGCTAAGCTCGATATGAAGGGGCCAGTTATGCGCATTCTCACCGCCACATTCGCTGCCTTGAGCGCGCTCACCCTCGCCGCATGCGGATCAGACGTTGAAGAGCCAGTCGAGCAAATCGTGGTTGCAGAACCGGGCGAAGCTGCGAGCTATCCGAAACCCGACCAGACGCCCGAGGCTGATACGCCTGAGCAAGCGGCCGAATAACCGACTGTAATGGACCGCGACCGGGTCTTTGCCTTTCTCGCTGCCCGACAAAGCGAGGGCCGCGCCTGCGTGCTCGTGACCGTGATGGCGGTCGAGGGATCCTCCATCCGCAATCCCGGCACGCATATGGGCGTGTGCGAGGATGGCCGCTTCGTCGGTTCGTTATCGGGCGGGTGCATCGAGAACGCGGTGGTGTCAGAAGCGTTGGTGGCCTTGCGCGAAGGGGCCGGGCGCGTCGTCCGCTTTGGCGCGGGGTCGCGCTTCATCGACATTACCCTGCCATGCGGTGGGGGGATCGATGTGCATTTCCAGCCGCTTGATGGCTCCGACTTCGTCGATCAGTGCAGTGCCGCAATCGCCGCACGCCGACCATTCACCGTGCAGATCAGCACGGATGGCATCGCCTGCGTATCTGGCTGGCAGCCGCTTGAGGCCAATATCGAAGCGGGCACTGGGAGGTTTGGGCACTGGCCGCAGCCGCGCCTTACCATTGTTGGCCACGGGGCAAGCGTGGAGGCGCTGGCCAAGCTCGCGCGGGCGATGGAGATTCGCAGCGATATTCTGACCCCGGATGAGGCGATGCGCGAGCGGCTCGCCGCCGATGAATTTACCGTCCAGCGCCTGGAACGCACCAGCGACACGCACCTGCTTACTGGCGATGCATGGACCGCCTTCGTATTCCTGTTTCACGACCACGATTGGGAAGTGCAATTGCTGGCCCGCGCGCTCGCTTTGCCGCATTTCTATTGCGGCGCGATGGGCAGCCGCAAGGCGCATGCTGCGCGCAACGAGGCTCTGGTCGCAGCGGGTGTGAGCGCCGAAGCCATCGCTTCGATTAACGCACCTATCGGTCTGTTTCATTCCTCGCGCGATCCCGAAACGCTCGCGCTGTCAACGATGAGCGAGATCGTCAGCGTATACCAAGCGACCGATTTCGAGCGCGATCTTGGCTGAGCAATCGCGCCTGGCAATCGCTCTGCTTGCAGCGGGCCAGTCCCGCCGGTTCGGCACAGAGGACAAGCTCGCGGCGGATTTGAATGGGCGGATGTTGGGTCTGCACGCCAGCGATACGCTCAGCGGTATTCCCGCAGCTCACCACTGGGTGATCGCATCGAGCGGCGAGCATCCCTGCGCAGCGGGATGGCGCAAGCAAGGCTTTGAGATCACAGTCAATCCCGATGCCCGCGAAGGCTTGGGCACGTCCGTCGCGCTGGCGGCGCAGCTGGCGCACAATGCCCGGGCCGATGCTCTGCTGATCGCGCTGGCGGATATGCCCTACGTCACGCCCGAGCATTTCACAGCTTTGGCCGAACTCGCTGATCCACAGGTCCTAGCGGCCTCGCATAACGGCACCGCCAACACTCCGCCTGCGATATTCGGACGCGAGCATTTTCCCGCGCTGATGCAGTCATCGGGCGACCGCGGTGCCGGGGCGCTACTTGCCCGAGCGAAAATCATCCCCTGCCCGCCCGAGCAGCTCGCCGATATTGATCTGCCAAGCGATCTAACCTCGCGACATGATTAGACTCTACATCAAACCGGCAGCCCGCAGCACCAACCTCAATCCCAGCCCGGTCGCGATAAGCAGCACGCCGAAGCCCAGCACATTGGCGAGCGCGCCATTGGCATAGCTGCCCAGCACCGCCTTCTGGTTCATCACATACAGCAGGAAAGCCGCCACAATCGGCAGCAGCAAGCCGTTGGCAAATTGCGCGGTGACGATCACTTCGATCGGCTTGATCCCGGCCAAGGCAATACCCGCGCCGGCCAGGATAACGCTGAGGGCAATGCCGCGAAATGCGAGCGATTTCTGCCCGCCTTCAAGCTGCAAGGTCTCCGTCATGGCGAAGGCGGTCGCGAGCGGCGCGGTAATGGCACTGGTCAGCCCGGCTGCGAACAAACCAATGCCAAGCAGATACTTGGATGCAGAACCAAACAGCGGCTCGAACTGGCTGGCCATTTCCGCCGCGCTGGTGACGGCAATTCCGGCGGCAAACAGGCTCGCCGCAGCGGTTGAGACGATCAGGATCGCGATCACCCCGCCAATGCCGATGGCGATGCTGGTGTCTGTGCGGGCTTGCCCGAGATCGTCTGGCCCGTTCCAGTGCGCCTTGGCCGCCGACGCGTGCAGGAACAAATTGTACGGGACCACTGTCGTCCCGATCAGCGCGATCACCGTCAGCAGCGCGTCCGTCGGAATACTGGGTGCGAACATGCCCGAAACCATCGCGCCGAAATCAGGCCTGACGATCATAAATGTCGCCGCAAATGACAGCGCCATCACCGCGACCAGGCTGAGTAATGCCCGCTCGATCACTTTGTATGTCCCCGCAACCAGCAGCGCCGCCGCCAGCACGGCAATGGCCAGAACGGCGGCCTTGAATACCGCATCGCTCTCGCCCGCAATCGCAGAAATGCCGAGCGCCGCGCCCGACAGGTTCCCGGCCTCGTAAGCGGCATTGCCAAGGTAAAGCGCCAGCCCAACCAGCGCGATCAACGGCCATTTGAACACAGACGCCTTGAGCAGGTCCGCCAGCGTTTCGCCCAAACCTTGCTGCGTGACCACACCCAGTCGCGCGGACATTTCCTGCAAAATGATCGTCGCGAGGGTCGCAAAGACCAACGCCCAAAGCAGCGCGTAGCCGAAGCTCGCGCCCGCAATCGTGCAGGCTGTCACCGTGCCCGGCCCTATGAACGCGGCCGTCACCAGCGCGCCCGGCCCGATATTGCGTATGCGGTTGATCATGTTTCGCCTGCCCCCTTGCGCTTGCTCACGGGTCCAAAGCCGCCGCCCGTCGGGGTTTCAATAACGATCCGGTCGCCCGCCGCCATTGCGGTCTGCGCGCAGCCGCCAAGATCGTCGCTCAACCCATTCGCACGTTCAGCAGTGTTGCGACCCAAACGCCCATCTTCGCCGCCCTTCAGACCCGGAGCGGGCACTCGGCGGCGCTCCGACAGGATCGAGCAATCCATCGCCTCGCGGAAACGGATCACGCGCCGCACGCCATCGCCCGCATGCCATTGCCCCGCTCCGCCCGATCCGCGCTCGATGGCAAACTCGTCCAGCACCACGGGGTAGCGATGCTCCAGCACTTCCGGATCTGTCATTCGGGTGTTGGTCATATGCGTGTGCACGGCGGCGGCACCGTCAGAACCCGGCCCCGCTGGTGCGCCCGAGCAAATCGTCTCGTAATACTGCAAGCGCTCATCGCCGAAGGTGAGGTTGTTCATCGTCCCCTGCCCGGTACCCAGCCGACCAAGCGCCGCAAACAGCGCGTCGGTGACGGCCTGGCTCGTCTCGACATTGCCCGCGACGACCGCAGCCGGGAATGCCGGCTTGAGCAGGGAGCCTTCGGGGATGATAATATCGAGCGGTTTCATACAGCCCGCGTTCAAGGGGATGTCGTCGTCGATCAGACAACGGAAGACATACAGGATCGCGGCATGGGTGACAGCGCGCGGCGCGTTGAAGGCGTTGTCCATCTGAGCGCTGGTGCCGGTGAAGTCGATGCTCGCGCGGCCAGCCTGCTTATCGGCGCGCACGGCGACTTTTATCACTGCGCCGCTATCCAACTCAAGCGCGAATTCGCCATCATCGAGCGCGGCGATAGCGCGCTTCACCGCCGCCTCCGCGCTGTCCTGGATGAAGCGCATATAGGCATGAACCTGGGCAAGACCGTATGTTTGAACAAGCCGCGCCAGCTCGTTCGCTCCGGCATTGTTCGCCGCAACCTGCGCCATCAGATCTGCGACATTCTGGCCGATATTGCGCGCAGGGTATGGCCCATCGCCAAGCGCGTGCTCCACCCGCTCAGTCAGAAATTCTCCGTCTTCGACCAGTTTGAGATTGTCGAGCAGCACGCCTTCTTCGTGGATCGTGCGGCCCAATGGCGACATTGATCCCGGCGCAATCCCACCGACATCCTCGTGGTGAGCGCGCGAGGCGGTGAAGAATTGCAGCGCCCCATCCGCCTCGTCAAAGACGGGAGTAACAACAGTAATATCAGGGAGATGCGAGCCACCCTTATGGGGGTTGTTATGAACAAAAGCATCGCCCGGACTGATGCTCTGCCCGCTCTCTATGATGGTTTTGACACTCGCATCCATCGAGCCGAGATGAACCGGAACATGCGGCGCATTGGCGACCAGATTGCCCGCCGCATCGAAGATTGCGCAGGAGAAATCGAGCCGTTCCTTCACGTTCACCGATTGCGAAGTGTTGCGCAGGACAATGCCCATCTGCTCGGCGATGGACATGAAGAGGTTGTTGAATATCTCGAGCGTCACGGGATCGCAGGCGGCCGGTTCGCCGACTGCCGCTGGAACGCCGTCCTCATCCGCATCCACCATCATGATCAGATGGCCATAGCGGTTGAGCGAAGCGCTCCAACCCGGTTCCACGATCACAGTCCCGGTCGGTTCGGTGATGATGGCGGGACCGACGACCTCGTGCCCTGGCGCGAGGTTCGCGATGTCGTAGATAGGGGTGGCTCGCCATTCGCCCTTGGTAAAGACCTCCGCTTCGCCGATGGGTTCTGCCGCACCGCCCTCTTGCACGCCCAGCATCTTTTCCACCGGGGCGGCGCGATTCTGGCGCGTCTCGACAATCAGTGTGTCGAGCAGCACATCCTTGCCCGGCGCAAGGAAGCCAAACTGGCGACGGTGATCCTCTTCAAAACTCTCACGCATATCCGCCGTACGAGCGAAAGCGACCTTGATCACCGTATCCGTCCCGCGATAGCGCAACAGTGCCGCAACTTCGTGTTGCAGCTCCTCATCGGCCACGCCTTGAGTGGCCAGCTCCTGCGCATTTTCCACCTGCAGCTCAGCGATGATGGGTGACAGCTCTTGCGGCAATTCATCACACAATTCCCGCTCGACGACCCGTTGCTGCTCGGTCTCTATCGCAGCCAGCCCCATTCCATAGGCCGACAAGACGCCCGCAAATGGATGCAGCATGATTGTGCGAATGCCGAGCCGCTCCGCCACGAGGCAGGCATGCTGGCCGCCCGCCCCGCCAAAGCAATTGAGCACATAATCCTGGACGTCATAGCCGCGCGCAATCGAGATTTTCTTGATCGCCTGCGCCATGTGCTCAACCGCGATTTCTAGGAACCCCTCGGCAACCTGTTCAGGCGTCCGCCCATCGCCAATCTCGCCTGCAATCTCGATAAAGCCGGAGCGCGCCGCATCCCTATCCAGCGATTGATCCTGATCGGGGCCGAATATCTTGGGGAAATGGCGGGGCTGCAATTTGCCCAGCGCCACATTGATATCGGTCACGGTCAAAGGGCCGCCCCGGCGATAGCTCGCTGGTCCCGGATCCGCGCCCGCCGACCCCGGCCCAACCCGCAGCCGCCCGTCCTGATACCGAAGCACCGACCCGCCGCCCGCCGCGACGGTATGGATATGCAGCATCGGCACACGCATTTGCACGCCCGCCACCTTGGTTTCGTAAACCTTCTCGAACTCGCCTGAATAATGCGAGACATCGGTCGAGGTGCCGCCCATGTCGAAGCCGATGACCTTGTCATATCCGGCCAGTTTTGCGGTGTGGACGCATCCGACGATGCCGCCCGCCGGCCCGGATAGGATCGCGTCGCGCCCGCGAAACTGGCTGGCATCCACCAATCCGCCAGAGGATTGCATGAAGAGCAGTTGGCCAGGTTCGATTTGCGTCCCAAAAGCGTCCGCCACCCGATCCACATAACGGCGCAGGATTGGCGTAAGATAGGCATCGATAATTGTCGTCTCGCCGCGCGGCACAATCTTGCTCAGCGGACTGACATCGTGGCTGGCGGAAACCTGTGCGAAGCCAATTGCGCGAGCAATCTCTGCCACTTGCTGCTCATGCTTGGGAAATTTGTAAGCATGCATCAACGCGATGGCGAGGCTGCGAAGACCCTTGTCATAGCCCGCCTGCAAGGCCGCGCGAGCCTGCGCCAGATCAAGCGGCCTTTCAACCATTCCATCGGCCAACACACGCTCGTCTATCTCGGCAACGTCGCGATAAAGCAGGTGCGCTTTCTCGATATTGAGCGCGAAGGTATCGGGCCGCGCCTGATACCCGATCTCGATCACGTCGCCGAGACCACGCGTCGTCACCAGCAGCGTGTCCTCACCCTCCCGCTCAAGCAGAGCATTGGTGGCGATGGTGGTACCCATCTTGATCGCGGTGATTTGCGCCAGCGGGATCGGAGCACCAGCATCGAGGCCCAGGATCATGCGAATGCCGTGCAGCGCGGCATCGTCATATTGCTCAGGATTTTCGGACAGGAACTTGCGCGTGGTCAGCGTTTCATCGGGCGCGCGCGCAACGATATCGGTGAAGGTGCCACCACGATCGATCCAGAACTCCCAGCTGTCAGCCTCGCCCATTTCGCCTCGCCGCGCCCACCCTCATTCGCAAGAGCCGCAGGTTTGCGCCAGGTCAGCTTGGTTGGCAAGCTAACCTTTGGCGATGGCCACTGCTTCGCTGGCGAGCTTGGTGATCGCCGCGTAATCGCCGCTTTCGGTCGCAGCCTTCGGTGTAAGCCAGCTGCCTCCGCACGCCAGCACATGGTCGAGCGCCAGATACTCGCTCAAGTTTGCCGCCGAAATGCCGCCCGTTGGCATGAAGCGCATCTCGCGGAACACCGATCCGAGTGCCTTGAGCATGGGCACGCCGCCCGCAAGGCTCGCTGGGAAGAATTTCACTTCGCGCAGGCCCAGCGCATAAGCGCGCTGCACTTCGCCAGCGGTCATTGTGCCGGGGAAGAACGGGACGCCGTTGTCGAGGCAGTAGACCGCAATCTCATCCACCAGTCCGGGCGAGACGATAAACTGCGCGCCGCTATCCAAAACCGACTTTGCCTGGTCCAGCGTCAGAACCGTGCCCGCGCCGACTATCAGGCCGTCGGTTTGTGCGATGATCGCCTCCATGCCGACCTGCGCGGCATCACTGCGCATCACGACCTCTATCACCGAAAGGCC
Organism: Pseudomonadota bacterium; assembly: GCA_038529875.1. GTDB lineage: Bacteria > Pseudomonadota > Alphaproteobacteria > Sphingomonadales > Sphingomonadaceae > Erythrobacter. Next base: position 14,805 of record JBCBDF010000006.1, read on the forward strand.
GCCCGCGCCCAGCGCCTGCGCCGTCTTCACAGCCACTGCGGGGTCATTTTCCCCGATCAGGGGAACCACTGGGGCGGCGGACAGGCGGGATGAAAGATCGCTGGTCATTATTAGGCCTCTTGCGCGGACGCGTTCGGATTGGAATTCCGCTCAGCCTTAACGCCATGCGATGGAAATACGCGAATGAAATACGTATCCACTCTAAGTTAGCGACAGCCCAGAGCGACAGCAGGATAGTTGCACGATCTGTGCGTATCGCTAAACACGCTCGCATGAAAAACTCACCTTGGCATAGCCGCGCCGTCCTGATCCTCGCCCTCCTGCTGCCGGTGTATTTCGCCGCATCGGCGCTTGGCACCAAATTCGGATTGTGGAGCTGGCAAACCGGGCTCGGCACTCTGATCATAAGGGTCGGACCGATCCTGCTTGGGATCGTCGCCTTCGCTTCGCTGATCTCGCTGGTTGTTGCGGCGCTGAAGAAACCGCGCAAAGGCTGGCTGTTATCGGTGATTGCCCTGTTCGTGCCGATCACGGCGTTTGTGCTGCTGGCGATGGTCCGCAGCCAGGCTGGCGCAGTCCCGGCGATCCATGATGTTTCAACCGACACCGCGAACCCTCCGGGCCTGTCGGCCGCTGCAATGGCCGCGCGGACGGAGAGCGGGGCGAACCCGATCAACGACTACCAGACCCCGCTGGGTGAGCTGGAGCCGTGGAAGGGCGGCGACCCTGAGCTTGCCTCCAAGTCGCACGCGCAGTTGATTACCGATGCTTACGCTGATCTTGCCCCGCTGCCGCTCGGCAGCACGAGCAAAGCCGATGCCGTCGCAGCAGTCGCCGCGGCGATGGAAGACATGGGGTTTGCCAATGTCGTGGCCGACACGGAAGCGGGCCGGGTCGATGGCGTGGCAGAAACGTTCTGGTTCGGGTTCAAGGACGATGTCACCGCGCGCGTCAGCGACAGTCAAATCGACTTCCGATCGGTCAGCCGGGTTGGCCTGAGCGATCTTGGTGCGAATGCCGACCGGATCGAGGAATTGCGCAAAAACGTGGCAGCGCGCCTGCAATAATTGCGCTCAATCCCTGAAGTGAAAAATGGCTAGCGCGCTGCGTTGAAAAACGGTCGCTAAGCACAGACTCGCATACGCGTATGCGATCAGGGCGAACCATGTTGGAAACACACACATGGCCACGAAAACTACAATAGTTTCAGTACCTTCTGCCAATCCCGTAGAATAAAAGAAGCCCTTCTTGCCATGCGCGTCGTTCTGCTCGCCGCGCTTCGCAGCGATTGTTGCGAAAGCCAGAAAGCTGGTTCCCGTGAGCACAAACGCTGCGACCAGCACGAGCGCGGGCAAAGTGTTAGCAGGATCCAACACGCCGAACCCAACCGGGATCGACACATAAAACGCGAAGTCCGCGACAATGTCGAAATAACCACCGAGGTCGGTTGGCTGGGTCGCGCGGGCGACCGCTCCATCCAATCCGTCTAGCAGACGGTTGGCGATGATCAGCGCGAGGCCGATCCAAAACTCGCCAAGCCCGATGGCGACTGCCCCGCCCAGACCCAACAGAAGGCCTATGAAGGTCAGCATGTTTGCGCTGATCCCGATCCGCGCCAAGACCGCGCCGACACGGTTCAGCGGCGGGTCGATCAGCGGGCGCAGTTTAGCATCAAACATCGGGAATTTGATCTGCCGCTAAAGCTGCCACGTCACAAGGCCGATCCATGCGCCCGTCATCGCAGTGGCGATGTTCCCCGCGACCCAACTTTTCATGCCCAGCCCCGCCGCCTCTGCGCGCCGTTCCGGGCAAAGCGTTCCAATCGTCGAGACCAGCAAGCCAACGCTGGCAAGGTTGGCCACCCCGCACAAAGCGTAGGTGACGATCAGCAGGCTGCGCGGGCCGAATGTTCCGTCCGGCAGAGCGGCAAGCTCCAAATAGGCGACATATTCGTTGAGGATCACCTTGGTGCCCATCACCCCGCCAGCCGCCTGCGCCTCGCCCCACGGCACGCCAATCACCCACATCAGCGGCGCAAAAAGCCAACCGAAAATGCGGCTGAGGGTCAGCGCCTCTCCCCCGACCACGGGCAGCAGCGTGAGCGCCTGATCGACCAGCGAAACCAGCGCGAACACCACGATGATCACCGCGATCACTGCGAGGAACAATTGCATCCCGTCCATCGTGCCCTTCACGATCGCATCGATACTGCTTTGATATTTAAGGCCAGGCTCATTGCGCTGGACCTCGGTCGAGGTCGCGCCCTCCATCTTATCCGGCACCATCAGCTTCGCGATCAGCAGGGCGGCGGGCAGTGAAATCAGCGAAGCGGAGATCATGTGTCCCACGGCATCGGGCACGGTCTCGGATAAGGTAGTGGCGTAAAGGATCAGGATCGCGCCGCTGATCGTCGCCATGGCCAGCACCATTACCTGAAACAGCTCGGCCCGGCTCATCCGCGCAAAATAGGCGCGCACCACCAGCGGGCTCTCGACCACACCCAGGAACATGTTCGCCCCGCCCGACAGGCCGACAACGCCGCTGACCTTCAGGCTGCGGCGCAGCAGGTAGGACAGGCCATTCACCAGCCAGCGCAGCACGCCCCAATGCCACAACAATGCGGCGAGCGCGGAGAACACGATCACCAGCGGCAGGATCTGGAAGGCGATGACGACCGGAGCACTGACGCCCTCCTTCAGCTCGAACGGCAGCGGCGCACCGCCGAGATATCCGAACATGTAGGACGAGCCGTCCAGTGTCGCGCGCTCAATGGCTGATACCCCAGCATTGGCGAATTCCATCACGCTCCAGACAAACGGGACACGCACAATCAGCAATGCGAGCACGCCCTGCAAAGCGAGCGCCCCTGTGACCCATTGCCAACTGGGTCGGCCCGCGCGGTTTTCCGACAGGCCCCACGCAATCAGCACGAGCACCGCAAGGCCGAAAACCCCGCGAAACTGATCGAAAAATTCCAAACCCGTCCCTTACGCTAGCTGATCGACCAATGATGAACCTGTCAGGCGTCCTTCTTGCTGAAAACGCTGTCCAAAGCCAGCGCGTCGAATTCGCGCAGCGCAATCAGGGCCAGCGCGGCACCGGCAACGGTCAGCGAAGGGAAGAACAGCAGATTGGCATCGTCGGGATTGGCGAACAGATACCTGCCGAACGGATCGAGGAAGTGCCGCCAGATCGGCAAGGCACCGCCCACCAGGATGATCGCCGATGCGACCAGCGAGTATTTGCGAAACAGGCCAAGCACCACCAGCACACCGATCAACACTTCCAGACTGGCGAAGCCAATTTGCAGTGTATCGTTTGCACCCACGCCGCCATAATACTTCTCAGCCAGCTTGCTTCCCATGCCTTCGCCGAACAGCCGCACACAGCCCCACAGCACCAGCAACATGCCGGTGCCGATCCGCATGACCAGCAGGGAAATTTTCGTAAGCATGACGGTCTCCAGTTCGGTTTTTGCGCGCGGGCTCAGCCGCGCCGCCAATTGTGATATTTCTCGACAAAGGTGAGCAGTTTTTCCGGCTTGTTCGCCTTCTTCCAATTGCCCGCTGCAAACTTGTTCGCCTCGGCCATGGTTGGATAGGAATGGATCGTGCCAAGGATTTTGTTGAGGCCGAGCTTGTGCTTCATCGCCAGCACATATTCGGCCAGCAATTCGCCCGCGTGGCTGCCGACAATCGTCGCGCCAAGGATCGTGTCCTTGCCCGGCGGGGTCAGCACTTTGACAAAGCCCTTGGTCTCGCTTTCAGTAATCGCGCGATCGAGATCGTCGAGGTCATAGCGGGTGACTTCGTAGTCGATGCCTTGCTCTTTCGCCTCGATTTCGTTGATGCCGACGCGCGCAACCTCGGGATCGAGGAAAGTGACCGCCGGGATCACGCGGTAATCCGCTTTGAACTTCTTGAACTGGCCGAACAGCGCGTTGACGCTGGCGAACCAGGCCTGGTGGCTGGCGGTGTGGGTGAACTGGTATGGTCCGGCGACATCGCCCGCAGCGAAGATATTGGGGAATTTGGTCGCCAGGAATTCGTCGGTGTTGACCGTCTTGTTGGTGTCCACGCCAAGGTCTTCGAGGCCGTAGCCTGTTAGCCGCGCCGCGCGCCCGACCGCGACGATCAACGTATCGAATGCGATGGCGGTTTCGCTGCCGCCATGCTCGGCGATGATGCTGCCGTTCTCGACCCGCAAGGCCTTGTGACCCGTGCGCACATCGACGCCAGCTTCGGCAAGCACCTGCTGGGCAAGCTCGGAAACCTCTGCGTCTTCGCGGCCCAGAACGCGGTCTTCCATTTCGATTTGCGTGACTTTGGAACCTAGCCGCGCGAGCGCCTGCGATATTTCGCAACCAATCGGTCCGCCGCCCAGCACCGCGACGCGCGCGGGCGCTTGGTCCATTTCGGCAAAGGCGTCCCACATCGTGTCGGAGGTGAGGTATCCGCTGCCTTCCAACCCTTCGAGCGGCGGCACGAACGGTTCTGCACCGGCGGCGAT
>JBCBDF010000007.1:0-18980 GCA_038529875.1 Pseudomonadota bacterium
GGGTCGATCCGCCCCGGACCCATGTGACCCGGGCCAATGGCCTGCGAGCTATCTATGTAACTGTTGAGCAGAAAGATGGGGCGAATGCAGTCTCGGCGCGTGATCGGCTGATTGAGAAAGTTGATGCATTCAAGACGCAGCTGCCGATCGATACCAAGCTGATTACGGCTTTCGATCAAGCTGAAGATATCGAACGCGTAATTTCTGTTCTGACACGCGACTTTCTAATCGCCCTCGGGCTGGTCATCATCACTCTATTGCCTCTTGGTCCAAGAGCTAGCCTTGTCGTCATGATTTCTATCCCGCTGTCCCTTGGTATCGGCGTTCTTGCGATGTCCTCAATTGGTTTCACGCTCAATCAATTGGCGGTTTCTGGCTTCATTCTCGCGCTTGGTCTTGTGGTCGATGATTCCATTGTTGTGGTCGAGAATGTCTCGCGCCGTATCCGCGAAGGCATGGAGCGCACTCAGGCAGCTATTGCTGGAACTCAGCAGATATTGGCGCCTGTGATTGGGACAACAGCAGTGCTGATCTTTGCGTTCATTCCGCTCGTTTTTCTGCCAGAGGGTGCTGGGCGGTTCACTCGCTCGCTGCCCCTGTCTGTCATCTTCTCAGTTGGCGGCTCTTTGCTGGTCGCGCTAACGATCATTCCGTTTCTTTCAAGCCGGCTATTGCGGAGCACAGATGATCCGGAAGGGAATGTCTTCCTGCGCTCGGTCAACAAAGGCGTCCACGGCTTTTACCGCCCGCTGCTCCACCGCGCCCTAGAGGCACCGAGGCGCACTCTTCTTTTAGCCACCGCGGTGGTAACCGCGGGGCTTGGACTTGTGCCTGTGCTAGGTTTCAGCCTGTTTCCCGCTGCCGACACCCCCTACTTCACTGTAGATATCGAGGCGACCGAGGGCGCCTCGATCGAAAAGACTGACATCGCAGTACGCGAAGTGGCTGCGATCTTGGCGGAAGAAGAATTGGTCACCGGCTATTTCGAGAATGTTGGCGCAGGCAACCCGCAAGTCTTCTACAATAAGCCGCGACCCGAAACGCAAGCCAATTTTGGGCAGATCCTTGTCACAGTTAAAGAATGGAACAATCGCGATGGGCCCGCATTGCTTGAGCGTTTGCGCCAGCGCTTTGAAACGATCCCTGATGCGCAGGTTGTGATCGCTCCTTTTGTAAACGGCCCGCCCGTTGCAGCACCAATCGAAATCGCGGTTATCGGGCCGGATCTGGCGGTGCTCAAAGACCTCTCGATGGAAATCGAGAGTGCGATCAGGCGGACACCTGGTGCACGCGATGTAACCAACCCTCTCGCGCTCGACCGGGTTGATCTTGATCTGGACCTTGATCTTGGCAAGGCAGCCGCGCTGAATGTCGCCCCGGGGGCGCCTCGCCAGGCTGTGCGTCTGGCGCTCGAAGGGCAAGTGGCCGCCCAACTGCGTGATGAGGAAGGAGACGCCTACGACGTGGTTGTCGCCCTACCCGGACAAGAGCGACGCAACATAGCTCAGTTTGATCAAATCTATGTGCCCACCCGGACTGGTGCGGCGGTTCCCTTGAGCCAGATCGCGGCTCCAAGCCTCATATCTACACCGGGATTGATTGAGCGTTTCCAATTGCAGCGCGTCGCGACCATCACCGCTGAAGTGGCAACAGATGCTTTGCCATCGCAGGTAACCGAGGCAGCGCTCGAAGAGATCGACGCGATTGAACTGCCCTCCGGTTACTCGCTGTTTGTAGGAGGTGAAGCCGAAGCGAGTGCAGACAGTTTCTCTGGATTGGGGCTGATTGCAGCTCTTTCATTTTTCGGCGTTCTGATTGTCCTCGTCCTCGAATTCGGGACATTGCGCCTCGTCGCGATTTGCCTGGGAGTTGTGCCGCTTGGGATGTTTGGCGGTCTTGTTGCGCTGTTTCTCACAGGCAATTCACTTAGCTACACCGCGATCATCGGGTTCATCGCGCTAATTGGGATCGAGATCAAAAACTCGGTCCTACTTGTCGATTTTACGCGCCAACTGCGCGAAGAGGGCGTTGGCCTGCGAGACGCCATTGAACAAGCAGGCGAGCTTCGTTTCTTGCCGGTGCTATTGACCGCAGTGACAGCTGTGGGAGGCCTCATGCCATTGGCGATTGGCGGCGCTGCGCTCTATTCACCATTGGCATGGGTGATTATCGGCGGGCTGATTTCCTCAACTTTGTTATCGAGGATTGTCACGCCAGTGCTGTACCTCATCATCGAACGCGAAAAGAGCGCCCAAGCTTAAATCGCAAGCGTTGGGTGGCCGCCCAAGACAAAGAATGTATTGATGATCATTCCTACACTTGATGTAGCGACAGCGGTTTTGCCGAGCGGTGGCACGCAGTCCTTTGCTGACGGGGCTGAAAGCTATTGGAACTTCCAATCGGCCATTGGTGGTCGGGCTCTCATCACTGCGCTATCGAGCGTCCTTTGTCATAGTCGAGATCTGTCGATGGATCGCAACGTGAAGGTCCGCTTTGCGGCGTCGACAGTCTAAAATCGGACTGACCGCAAACGGCCCAAGCCTTGTCGAAATACGATTTTAAAATTGAAGCGGCAGACCCCTCTCCAATGTGCTTGAGCTGCCCTGGTGGGCAACCTGCTCTATCTCGCCATGCTCGACTGAACCCACTTGGCGGTTTCATCCCATCCGGGTCACGATCAGGAGCAGTTGAAAGCGGAGCGGGAGTTTCTGGTAGACGCGCTCTGTCCCGCGCATTCTGCGCTCCTGAGGGCGCGGCGTTCCTGAGCTAACCCGCAGGCACTCTTGCCTCTCTCATTGCCGGACGCCCGCTGGCGCACTGATCGCGCGCGCAGGACCTCCGTCGGCATCGCGCCGTTGCAAGGGTGCCGTTCCTTCTGGATCGCCGGGCGATCCCTGGCGGGAACACCGAGGGCTTTGCCCTCTCGTTCCCGAAACCGGAAATAGACACCCCGTGTTGCGGCCAAAGTCCGGCCATTTCGCGCTATGCGCGAAGGCCGGTCTACATGCCCGCTGGCCCGCGCCAGGGCATCGATTTCGGTTTTCCCTCCCGCTCCCATCCTCGCCGGAAGGCAGGCCGCATGCCGCGTGTCGGATGCGGCTTTCAGCCGAAGGAGGGCAGAAAATGAGTGACCTGATCTTGAACTACCGCGCTTACGGTGCCGAGTGCCGGGAGGACTGGTTGCGGATGCTGGCCAGTGAGAATGGCTTGCCGTTCGGGACTGTGCGGCGTCTGGCCGAGGAGCTGGGCGAGCGTGAGGATTTCGGCGAACTGGTCTGTTTGTGCGAATGTGGCGGGAGGGCGGTGCAATGAGTGCTGACACGCTTTCCCGCAGCGAGCGGATTGCCCGGCTCAATGACCGGGCGCGTCAGGCGATGGGGCTTGCCGGTATCGCGGTGGCAACCGAGGGGTTCCGGGCCTTGCCCGAGGCGGATCAATCGCGGGTGCGCGAGCTGGTCGAGACCTTCGACGCCTTCACGCCGGACAACGATCCCTATGGCGAGCGCGATTTCGGGGCGATCTATCAGGATAGCAATGGAAGCTGGATGACCACGCGACCGGCGCAACTTGCGGAAACCGTATTCTGGAAGATCGATGCCTATGACCGCGATGTGCGGTTCGGCAGCGAGGATCCGGCCAACCCTGCTGTTACCCGGCGGGTGCTCACCATCATGCTTGCCAGCGAATATTGAGGGAGACTGAGAATGGCTAAGCGCAAACCTCGCATTCGCATCACCGGACCCGACCCGGACCAGATCACCATGCCGGGAGTGCGCCCGGTCACTCTGGGAGACAAACTTCAATGCCGCGCCGACATGCCGATGCTACCGCGCCGGGACCAGAAGCCGCTTGATATCGGCTTCTGGGATCCGCTCCGCGATCAGCTGGAAATGTTCTGAGTGCGACGCTGAAATTGCGGCCCGCCTACAGGTGGGCCGCTGCAATCGTTGTCGGATTGGCTCAGGCCGCTTCCTCGAGCTGGATATGCAGCTTGAACCCTGACGCCGCGGCGATGTTGACCAGCGCGTCGAGTGAGAACTTATCGAGCTTGCCGCGCAGCAGGTCGTTCGTCCTTGGCCGCGTCAGGCCGAGCCGCTTGGCAGCCTGTTTTTGTGGGATGTCCCACGACCGCACACGCTCGCGGATCGCGAGAATAAGGTCCGCGCGCGCCGTCAGGTTTGCCGCCTGTTCCGGCGTGTCGGCCAGCGCGTCGAACACGCTGTCGAAAATGTCGTCCGTTTCCGTGCTCATAGTTCAGTCTTCCAATTCTTCAGCCGCCGTGCAGCCAGATCGATGTCCTTCTTCGGGGTCGCCTGCGTCTTCTTCTGAAACGCATGAAGCACGAGCACCCGGTCGGCCAGTGTCGCCAGATAGATCACCCGGAACGTGCCCGACGCCTCCCTGATCCGGATCTCCCTCACACCCGCACCGACCGTCTTCATCGGCTTCCAATCCGCAGGTTCAAGGCCTGTCTGCACCGCCCTCAATTCCACGCCCGTATTGTAACGGGCATCGTCGGGAAAGCTTCGCAGCACCTCGCGACTGTCGCCCAGGAACTGGATCGGCTTCGCATCTGCTGGCTTCATGTTCGCCATGTATCAAATTCGATACACATTGGCAAGAACGCTTGTGTGAGCAGGATCAGGAATGCCCGTTCCCACGGCTTACCGCCTTCCCTTGAGGTCACTTAGATAATCGCTCCACCATTGGGCCATCTTTACACGTTCGTCCCAATAGTTTCCGCGATTGTAAACGCCTCGAATTGCATTGCTGTCGCCGTGCGCGAGGGCGCGCTCGATCGCGTCGGGATGCCAGAGCCCGCTCTCGTTGAGCATCGTTGATGCGGTTGAGCGCAGGCCATGGGCTGTCACCTCATCTTTGGTAAAGCCCATGCGGCGAAAGGCCGCGTTGACCGTATTTTCGCTCATAGGACGCTGGCGCGTGTGGAAGGCGGGAAAAATGAATCCTTTTCCGCCCGAGATTGGCTCAAGTTCGCGAAACAGCTTTAAGACCTGGCGGGACAGCGGCACGACATGAGTTCGTCGCGCTTTCATCTTGCCTTCGGGGATTGTCCAGGTGGCCTTATCCCAATCGATCTCGTCCCATTCTCCGTGACGAAGTTCGCCGGGTCGCACGAAAATGTGTGGTGCGATCTTCAAAGCGAATTTGGTCACGGGGTAGCACTCAAAGTCATCAATGGCCCGGAGCAGTTCGCCAAGCTTCTCTGGTTCAAGAATTGCCGCGTAGTGCTTGGCTTTGGGAGTGACCAAGGCCCCTCGGAGTATGGCGGTGGGATCGTTCTGACACTGCCCCAGCGCAGCGCCGTAACGAAACACCCGACTTGCAAATGATCGACATTTCTTGGCGGTCTCAAGATTGCCTTTGCCTTCGATCTTTTTGAGGGCAGCGAGCATCATCTGCGGATCAATGTCGTTGAGCGGTATGTTGCCGACCGCAGGTTTGAGCAGCTCAAGGAACCAGCGCGCTTTGCGCAGCGTAGCCTCCGCGCGGCCTTCCGGCACCATCTTTTCGTTGATGTACCTGTTGGCGACGATCTCGAAGGTATTCTCCGCGCCCACCTTGATCCTGGATTTCTTGCGCTTGCGCTCCAGCATCGGATCAATGCCATCAGAAACTTTCAGGCGCGCCCTGTCGCGTATCTGGCGGGCTTCTGACAGGCCGACATCTGGAAACGCCCCGATGGGCAGTTTCTTCTCTCTGCCGCCAAAGCGATATTTGAAGTACCAGAGCTTCGAGCCATTGGGCTTCACAAGCAGCAGGAGCCCCCGCGAGTCGTACTTCTTGTATGACTTATCCGCAGCCCGAAAACCTTTTATTTCCTGTACGTTGAGGCTCATTTGGGGGCCTCACCTGTCATCAAGGTGGGGGCCTTTGGGGTGGGGCCCCAACTTGAGGCCCCCACGTATGTTTGAACAAAGCGGAACAAAGCAAAACCCCTCTTAACGCTGGAGAGGTAAGAAATGGCAGAAATCCGCCATTTTTGCAATGATTTGGAACCTTGTGAATACGGGAAATGGTGCCCAGAAGAGGACTCGAACCTCCACATCCTTGCGAATACTAGCACCTGAAGCTAGCGCGTCTACCAATTCCGCCATCTGGGCACACATGCGGGCCGACAATCGTACGTCGCCTCGCGGTAGGGGCGGGCCAATAGCGATTAGCCTGCCATGATGTCAACGCTCATCCTCCACCAATTTCGCCGCAGCACTCGTTACGCTTGAAGTGGAGCGCGGCTTGGGACATGGGAGGCGCAGATACTCGCACGCTTAGAAAGCACAGGCAGATGCCCCAACCAGACCCATTTCAAGACAAGCTCGTAACCGTTTTCGGCGGCGGCGGTTTCATTGGCAATTATGTGGCGCAAAGCCTGCTTGAACGCGGAGCGCGACTGCGCATTGCCAGCCGCAATCCCGAGAAAGGGTTCTCACTCCAGCCGCTCGCCAATCTCGGCCAATTGCAATTCGCACGCTGTGACATCACCAATGAAGACAGCGTTGCTGCGGCAATCAAAGGCGCGAGTTACGTGGTCAATCTGGTCGGCGTATTCGCCGGTGACCAGACCAAGATCATGGGCGAAGCGCCCGGCACGATGGCACGCCTTGCTGCTGAAGAAGGCGTCGAGGCCTTCGTGCATGTCAGCGCGATTAGCCCGGGCGCAGGTTCGAGCGCGGAATATGCGCGGGCGAAGGCTATGGGCGAGGAACGCGTGTCGCAAGCATTTCCTAAAGCCACCATCCTGCGCCCTTCGATCGTGTTTGGGAAAGACGACAATTTCCTCAACATGTTCGGTCAGATGATCTCAACGCTGCCAGCGCTGCCGGTATTCGCTCCAGATGCGAAGCTGCAGCTGGTCTATGTCGATGACATTGCTGAAGCCATCTTGCTGACGCTCGAGCATCCCACCAAACACGGCGGCAAGGTTTTCGAACTGGGCGGCCCTGAACAGCTGACCATGATGGAAATCAATGAGCGGATCGCCACTGCGCAAGGGCGCAAGCGGCGCTTCATCGCCATGCCTGACGGCGTCTCATCTGTATTTGCCGCATTGCCGGGCACTCCGATGAGCCGCGACCAATGGACCTTGCTAAAACCTGGCAATGTCGTGTCTGGCGATTATCCCGGTTTCAAAGAGCTTGGCATCGAGCCAAAGCCGCTTGGCCTGTATCTCGACAAATGGATGGTTCGCTATCGCAAATTTGGCCGGTTCGGGCTCGAAAACGAACGCGCGTCTGGCTGATTAGGCCGCACCATCGGCATCAGCCGTGGGATCTGGGCCGCCCAACAAATCCACGGGCTCAACGACAAGGATCGCGCCGTCGCTGCCAGTGATACGAACACGTGCGCCGGGCTCCAAATTGGGCCCACGCGCGAGCCATTCGCTATCCCCGTGCTTGACCCTGCCTGATCCGCCTTCGAACCCCTGGGTGACGACCGCTGTTTCCCCGACAAGCCGTGTGCCCCGCTGGTTCATCAGCGGATCGGGGCTGTTGATCGGTGTATCTCGCAGAAAACGCCGCGCGCTGAATGCCGCGATCAGCGACAGGGATACGAATATGACGACCTGGCTTGGCAGTGCCAGATCAAGTCCAATCGTGAGCAAGCCGGTTATGATCGCAGCAACGGCAAGCCAAATCAGGTAGACACCCGGCACCACCATTTCTAGCGCAGCGAGCACCAGGCCGAAACCGATCCAGACCCAATGCGGGTCGAAGGAGCCGAGATCATCCATCAATTGTCACCGGTGCGCGGCACGCTGGTTCTCGCGCGCGATTGCGGAACCGGTGTGCCACTGTGCGTGGTCACGTCGCCCTCGCCCGGGCTCACCACGTCGCGAACAAGCTCGCCAATACCGCCCAGCGAGCCAATCAATTGGGTTGCCTCGACCGGGAACAGGATGGTCTTTGCGTTGGGGCTATCGGCAAACTTGCCGACGGCTTTGGTGTATTCCTGAGCAATAAAGTAATTGATCGCCTGATTGCCCGAAGACGCGATCGCATCCGACACCATTTGCGTCGCCTTCGCCTCTGCCTCGGCCGCGCGCTCGCGCGCTTCGGCGTCGCGGAAAGCGGCCTCGCGGGTGCCTTCAGCCTGGAGAATGGCGGATTGCTTGTCACCCTCCGCACGCAGGATGTTCGATGCGCGGTCCCCCTCCGCTTCGAGGATTTCTGCGCGCTTCAAGCGTTCGGCCTTCATCTGACGCGCCATCGCCTCGGAAATATCGCGCGGCGGGCGGATATCCTTGATTTCGACGCGGGTGATTTTCACACCCCATGGCGAGGTGGCGTGGTCGACAACACTCAGCAGTCGCGCATTGATCTCGTCACGCTTTGATAGCGTGCCGTCCAGATCCATCGAACCCATCACTGTGCGCAAGTTCGTGGTCGTGAGCGCCATGATCGCTGAATACAGGTTCGCAACTTCGTAGGCTGCCTTGCCCGCATCAAGCACCTGGAAAAACACCACCGCATCAACGCCGACCATGGCGTTGTCCTTGGTGATGATTTCCTGGCCTGGAATATCCAGCACCTGCTCCATCATGTTCACTTTCTGCCCGACGCGGTCGATGAACGGATAGATGATGTGGAGACCGGGATCGGCGGCGAGATGGAACTTTCCAAACCGCTCGACCGTGTAGACGAAACCCTGCTTTACTACCCGCACAGCGAGCACGAGGAACACCACCACCAGCAGTACCAGGGCGACAAGCACGAATTCCATACAACCAACTCCGATTAATAGATCTTCCGCTGAGCGTAGCCGGGCTTGGGCCAATTACAAAGCGAAAGCCTCGATCAGCTTGCCCAAAACGCGCGCAGACTGGCGCGACCTGCCCAGGTAGGAAATGCCGTGCTGTGGCAAGCGAAACGCGAAGGAGCGAGATCGCCGCTAGAGCGCGTTGGAATACAGCTCCAGCTTGTCAGCATAAGCTTGCTCCGCCGCTGGCTCAGCATAAGCGGGGCTGTCAGGCACGGTCCAACCGTGATCGCCCTCATAGACCTCGATCTTGGCCTCGCGGCCAGCTTTATCAGCGGCTTCACGCAGCGCAGTCTTATCGTCCGGCGCTTCGGCATCGTCGTCTTGGGCGATAGCGATCAAAAAACTCGCCTGCGTGTCCCCCAAGATCGCGTGCGGACTCATATCGATGTCATCGCGCACCAATCCGCCGCCGTGGAAACTCGCCGCTGCCTTGATTCGCTCGGGCACGGCCGCTGCGCTCCACACGGTGAACGGTCCCCCCATGCAATACCCCTCGGTGCCGATGCCCTTCGAGGTATCGACCACGGCTTGTTCATCGAGCCACGCGACCGCTGCCGCCGCATCACGCCCTATCGCGTCAGCATCCAGCTTGCCGCGCCATGGCCCCACTTTCTGGAAGCCCTCCGCTTCGATGAAAGCGGCGAAGCTCTCGAACTGCTCGCCCGCAACGTCGCGGTAATAGGGGTTGAGAACCAGCACCGCATACCCCTCACCCGCGAGCCGCCGGGCCATATTGCGCTTCGATTCTCGCAGGCTGGCGATGTCCGGCCAGAAGATCACGGCAGGGTGTGAACCATTGGCAGGATGGACGAAGAACGCATCCATTGTGCCGTCAGCAGTATCGAAGGTGACGCCTGTTTCCGTAAGCTCCAACTTTGTATCTGACGCGCCCTCTGGGCTCATGGCTTCCTCAGGTGCACAAGCCGCCAGCGCAGCCGCGCCGGTCAGGGCACCGAATTCGCGCCGAGAAATGTTGTCCTTTGCCCACTCGCGCAGCTTTGTTTCATCGCACATATCATTTCTCCAGTTCCGCAGCAGCCTGACTGTTGAATAAGACAGGTTGCGGGCGATGGACAAGTGGCATCCGCCGAGGCAACATGGCACGCCTAGGGAGAGACAAGGTTATGATGAGAACAGGAATGGCACTCGCTGCGGCGCTGTCGCTCGCGGGTTGCGGAATGCTCACCAGTGGCGAGGATGAAGGTGGGATCACGAACGCCACCTTGATCAATGCGGGCGAAAACAGCGCCAACTGGATCACCCATGGCCGCACCTACTCAGAGCAGCGCTTCTCTCCGCTCGACCAGATCAACGCTGAAACGGTCGGTGACCTAGGCCTGGAATGGTTCGCCGATATGGACACCGCACGCGGCCAGGAAGCCACGCCGCTGGTGATGGACGGCAAGCTCTACCTGACGACCGCCTGGAGCAAGGTTCGCGCCTTCGATGCGGCGACCGGTGAGCCCCTGTGGCAATACGATCCGGAAGTTCCCGGAGAGACCGCAGTGAAAGCCTGCTGCGATGTCGTCAATCGCGGGCTGGCTGCATGGGGCGACAAACTGTTCCTGGGCACGCTCGACGGGCGCTTGGTCGCACTCAACCGTGAAACCGGTGAGGTCGAATGGGAAAAGGTCACGGTCGACCAATCGCAAAGCTACACAGTTACCGGTGCGCCGCGCATCATCGATGGCAAAGTCATCATCGGCAATGGTGGGGCGGAGTTCGGCGTGCGCGGCTATGTCGCCGCTTATGATGTCGACAACGGAGACGAGCTGTGGCGCTTCTACACCGTGCCGGGCGGGGATGAGGGCGAAGACGCGCCCGAACACCTGAAGGCAGCCGCGGAGACATGGAGCGGCGACGTATTGGGCGGCGAAGACTCAATCGGAGGCGGCGGTACCGTGTGGGACTCGATGGCCTATGACCCAGATTTAGACCTGCTCTATGTCGGGGTCGGCAATGGCTCCCCGTGGAACCGCGCCTATCGCTCCCCGGGCGAGGATGGCACTGGCGAGGGCGACAACCTCTACCTTTCCAGCATCGTCGCGATCCGGCCCGATACCGGCGAATATGTCTGGCATTACCAGACGACACCCGGCGAAACCTGGGATTACACCGCCACTCAGCACATCATCTTGGCCGACATGGAAATCGACGGCGCAAAACGCGAAGTGCTGATGCAGGCGCCCAAGAACGGCTTCTTCTACGTCATCGACCGTGCAACCGGCGAGTTCATTTCAGCCAAACCCTATGTCAGCGTGAATTGGGCGAGCGAAATCGACGAAAGCGGCCGCCCGGTCGAAAACCCCGAAACGCGCGTCGACAAGACCGGCCAGCCGGCCCTGGTGACGCCGGGCGCGCTGGGTGGACACAATTGGCATCCGATGGCGTATCACCCGGATGAGAATCTCGTTTACATCCCGGCCTTTGAGGCGGCGATGGTCTATGCGCCGGAAGAAAACTGGAAGCCTGATCGCGCGCGGGGCTTCAATGTCGGCTTTGATTTGGGTGCAGGCGACCTGCCGCCCGACCTCGGCATTCGCCGCGAAGTGGTGGGCACACTCAAAGGCCGCTTGGTCGCTTGGGACCCGGTTGCTCAAGAGGCGAAGTGGACAGTCGAGCATCCCGGCCCATGGAACGGCGGATTGCTGGCAACTGGCGGTGGGTTGGTGTTTCAGGGCACTGCCGGGAGCGAGTTCAACGCATACAGCGCGTCCTCTGGCGACAAGCTGTGGAGCTTTGGTGCGCAAACCGGCGTTGTCGCCCCTCCCATCACCTACACCGTGGATGGCGAGCAATATGTCGCCGTTCTCGCTGGTTGGGGCGGAGCCTATGCACTTTCGGTCGATGGCGCGTTGATCGAAGACCTCGCCCCGGTGAAAAACATCAGCCGCCTGATGGTGTTCAAGCTGGGCGGCAAGGGCGAACTTCCACCGGAGCCGGAATTGGCGGCATTGCCACTCGATCCTCCGGCCAGCCGCGCAAGCGCCGAGACTATCGCGCTCGGTAAGGCCAAGTATGCCCGCTATTGCGCAGTCTGCCACGCCCCGGGCGCTGTCGGATCAACAGTGCTGCCCGATCTTCGCCGCTCAGGAACGCTTGGCAACGCGCAAAGCTGGCAAGCGGTCGTGCAAGACGGGATCTTGAAGGACAATGGTATGGTCAGCTTCTCCGACTCGCTTACGCCAGAGGAAAGCAATGCGATCCGCGAATATGTCATCCACCGTGCGAACGAGGACAAGGCGATTGAGGGAATGAGGCAGGTGGCGAGTAGGTGACAGCCACTGGCGATCCTAGCGATATTCGCAACTGGCAGCGTCGGCCCGATGGCATAACCACCTCAGGCAAGCTGGAGCCTCATGATCCGGCACGCCTTGCGGCAATTGGTGTGAAGCACGTCGTCAATCTGGCACTTGATGACCATCCCGAGGCTCTGTCGGACGAAGCGGAGCGATTGGCGCAGGTCGGAATTGCCTACACTCATATCCCAGTGCCTTTTGATACCCCAAATATAGGTCATGTGCATGCGCTGGGTGATGCGGTCAAAGCGTCGGATCGTGCCGTCCATGTCCATTGTATCGCAAATTACAGGGTCACAGCGTTTTTCTATTTGCTGGATCGCGAGGCAGGCATACCTGAAGCCGAGGCCCGCGCCCGCATGGCTGAAATATGGGATCCGTTGTCAAGCGACGACCCGCGCGTCGGACCGTGGCGTGAATTACTGACCTAGCCTTTAAACACCACCGTCCGCGTATCGTTGAGCAGCACCCGCTCCTCAACGAATAAACGCACCGCCTCTGCCAGCACTCGGCGCTAACCGAACACGATATTACCCAGCAACCGTCCTGGGATCAGCGTGAAAGCCCCCGCGAGACATAGCCCGGCGTAGAGTCCCGTCATCGCCCCGCGATGCGCGCGGACATTGCCTTGCCTAATTGCCACAACGGCGAGCGGTACTACGATAATCGTCCAAACGGTGAAAATATGGATGAAACTGAACCCTGTGCCCGCAATCCCGCCACCGGGCGCGCGTATGAAAGCGGATGCGAACGCGGTCAGCAGCATCAAAGTGATCCATATGCGTCCCAGCATGCGGTGTAGTCGGTCGCCTTTGCGGCGCAGCAGAATCAACGGACCGAGCAAAACCGCAGGCAACGCCGTCGCAAGATGGATCATGATCGGGATGGTAAAACGGCTACCTCCCACTTGCGTCTGCGGAGCGGCATATCCTCCGGTCAGCTGCGACAGAACCATGAACAGCACTGTAATCGCGGCGGTGGCCAGCAATAGACCAGCCATTCGCGCAGCGCCGGCAATGCGATCTCGCGTAGTCATACTTGTCTCCAATGCGATCGACACGTTAGTCTGATTGTCGCCATGAGATTGAGCCAAAACTACGGGGATCCAAGCATGACTTCGCGTTTCGTCGCGGGGATGCGTGAACCGTCCGCGTGCTGCGCGAATGGTCCTTCGGATGAGAGGCGATCATGGCGGTAGGCACGCTTTCACGCAGTGAACGCCTGCTCGCCGAAGCGGGGATCATAGCGATGCTCGGCTGCATTCTTGCGGTTACCGGCCTGTTCAATCATTCGGGCATGGAACTCGGCGCGCGGATGGCCGTCTGGATCGGTGGGCTGCTGGCCGCATGGGTCCTATTCGGCCTGATGGGCGAAGTAGGAAAGGCGATTGCGAGGTTGGTCGGCATCGGCACGGTTTGGGGCTATGTCATTGCAATACCTCTGGCGACGGTGCTTATCTCATGGGTGTTGCTATGGTGGCTAGGCGGGTCCGACGCTATGCTCGGTTCGAGCTTCGCCGATATCTGGCCGCAGACCATCGCAATCGCGGTGGGAATTTTCCTGTTATTCTTCGCGCTCTATTATCGCAGTAGCGCCGGAGCCCAGGACACATCGAAGTCCGGCGAAATCCCCACGTCCAAAGCCGCTGCCGCGCCGGACAAAAGCGGTGTGTCCGAAACCGAGCTGCATGGTCGCCTGCCGCCCGCTTTCCCTCCCATCCTCGCCCTGTCGGTCGAAGATCATTACGTCCACGCTGTGGCCGCAGACCGGCGGGAGATGGTGTTGATGCCATTGAACGAAGCCATAAGCCTAATGCCGGAAGGATCGGGGCAGCAAGTTCATCGGAGCTGGTGGGTGGCGCGTTCCGCTTTACGGGGGCACAAGCGGGAAGGAAGAGACGTCAGGCTGGTTCTGACCAATGGGTTGTCCGTACCGGTAAGCCGCGCTCTGGTGTCCGAGCTGCGAGACAACGGCTGGCTCAGCTAGCCCCTAAACACCACCGTCCGCGTATCGTTGAGCAGCACCCGCTCCTCAACGAATAAACGCACCGCCTCTGCCAGCACGCGGCGCTCTATATCGCGACCTTTGCGCACCAGATCGTGGGGCCGGTCAGCATGGGTGATCGGTTCGACATCCTGGTGGATGATTGGGCCTTCATCAAGGTCAGGTGTGACGAAATGCGCAGTCGCGCCGATCATCTTGACCCCGCGTGCATGCGCCTGGTGATAGGGTTTTGCACCCTTGAAACCCGGCAGGAAGCTGTGGTGAATGTTGATGCATCGTCCGGCAAAATGCTCCGACTGCTCATCTGAGAAAATCTGCATGTAACGCGCCAGCACGATCAGTTCCGCGTCGGTCTGCTCCGCGATTTTGCGCATCGCCGCTTCTTGCTGCGGCTTGGTCTCCCTGGTCACCGAGAGATGATAAAATGCCACATCGCCAATCTCACTATGCGAAATCGCCTCGCGCGAGTGGTTGGAGACAATCGCGACCGGATCGATGTTGAGCTCGCCGGTGCGCCAGCGATAGAGCAGATCGGCAAGACAATGATCGAACTTGCTGACCATGATCAACACGCGCCGGGGTCGATCGCGCAGGGCAAGCTTCCAGTCCATGCCATATTGGTCGGCAAGAGCGCCAAATTCACTGCGCAATTGCTCCCGCGTGGCTCCATCGGGATCGAAAGCGACACGCATAAAGAAGCGGTCTTCCGAACCGTCCTTGGCCCGGTCGTTGAACTGCTGCGCCTCCAGGACGTTGCAACCGCGCTCAAACAAGAAGGTGGTCACACGCGCCGTAATGCCCGGCTGATCGGCACAGCCAAGCGTCAGTATCAAAGGCTTTGGAGCAACCTGCGGCATATCAGCGCCGCCCCAGCGCGTCCTCGCATTCGGTCATCAGCTGCGCGATGATATCCGTCACAGGTTCTTCCGACTTGACCATGCCGACGCTCTGACCCGCCATCAAGCTGCCATTTTCGACATCGCCATCAATCACAGCGCGGCGCAGCGCACCGGCCCAAAAGTGCTCGATCTGCAATTGCGCTTCGCCCATATCGACCTCTTCACGATCGAGCATTCCGGCGACTTCGATCTGCTTGGCGGTGAATTCCTCGGTGCCCTTGTTCTTCAGCGCGCGCACTGGGATCACCGGCAAGCGCGGATCGACCTGAACGCTGGCGTCGGCGTCGCGGGCTTTCGCTCGGAAGAAGGCTTTCTTAAAATCCGGGTGAGCGATGCTTTCGGTCGCGCAGGCAAAGCGTGTGCCCAACTGGACACCGCAGGCACCCATTTCGAGATAGCCGGCGATCGCCTCGCCCCGGCCAATCCCCCCGGCAACGAACACCAGGTGATCGTCGGCCAGTTCCGGCAGGAATTCCTGCGCGAGAACGCTGGTTGAAACCGGGCCAATGTGCCCACCTGCTTCCATTCCCTCGATCACCAGCGCATCGCCGCCGGACCGTAGCAGCTTCTTCGCCAGCGCCAGTGTCGGCGCGAATACGATGACTTTGGCGCCAAATTCCTTGATCGCCTCCACGCTGCCCTTGGGCGGAATACCGCCTGCCAGCACCACATGCGTGACAGCATGCTTGCTGCACACCTCGATCAGATCGAACAGCTGCGGGTGCATTGTGATCAGGTTCACGCCAAACGGCTTGTCCGTCAGTGCCTTGGCCGCTGCGATCTCCGTATCGAGCAGTTCTGGCGTCATGGCACCGCAAGCGATTACGCCGAACCCGCCCGCATTCGAAATGGCCGATACGAGATTGCGCTCGGAAACCCAGCTCATCGCGCCGCACAGGATCGCGGTTTCGCAGCCAAGAAAATCGGTGCCGCGCTGCATCATGGCAGCGCTCTTTGGAAAATTGCTCATGGAATGCGCGATTAGTGCCGTCAGTCGCGATAGGCAATGCGCACTGTTTGCGCCGCCTTTGCAGCCAGCGCGCGCGCTTCGTCGGTATCGCCAGATTTTGCCAGCGCAACACCCATTCGGCGATAAGGGCGCGTAACCGGCTTGCCGAATATGCGCATGTCGACATCGGGATGCACTGCCAAGGCATCGCTAATACCCTCAAAAGCGAAGTCTTCGCTGTCAAGATCCGCCAGCACCACCGCAGATGCGGCGGGTCGCGCGCTGATCTCTGCCGGGATTGGCAGGCCCATGATCGCACGAGCGTGGAGGTCGAACTCGGTCAGGTCCTGCGAGATGAGCGTGACCATCCCAGTATCGTGCGGACGCGGGCTCAGCTCGGAAAAGATAACTTCCTCACCCTTCACAAAGAACTCCACCCCGAACAGGCCCCAGCCGCGCCCGTGACCTTCGAGGGCGAGAACCACCTTGGTCGCCATGTCCTGGGCCTTGGCCAGCGCAGCATCGTTCATCGCAGCAGGCTGCCAGCTTTCCTGATAGTCGCCGCGTTCCTGACGGTGGCCGATGGGTGGGCAGAAACTGATGCCGTTCTTGTGCCGCACGGTCAGCAAGGTGATCTCATAGTCGAAGTCGATGAACTGCTCGACGATCACCCGCGCCCGGTCGCCGCGCATATTGGCGACAGCATAATCCCAGGCCGCCTCGACGCCTGCGGCATCGTCGATCTTGCTCTGCCCCTTACCTGAGGAGGACATGACCGGCTTCATCACGCAGGGAAACCCGGCAAAGTCTGCGCCCGCGTGCGCTTCCTGCAAGCTCTCAGCATAAAGATAGCGCGATGTGACCAGCCCTAGCTCGTCCGCAGCCAAATCGCGGATCGCATCGCGGTTCATGGTCAGCTGGGTCGCACGGGCCGATGGTACGATATTGAAACCATCAGCTTCCAGTTCAGCCAGCACTTCGGTGCGAATAGCCTCGATCTCGGGCACTATGAAGTCGGGTCGATGGCGGCCCGCCACTTCGCGCAAAGCGTCTCCATCCAACATCGAGAACACTTCGCGCGCGTCCGCCACCTGCATCGCAGGAGCATCATCATAGGCATCGCATGCGATGACGCACGCGCCCAGACGTTTTGCAGAGATCACGAATTCGCGGCCCAGTTCGCCTGAGCCCAGCAGCAGGATTGTCGCGGTAAAAGCCATCCTCGCAGCCCTTAGCGGGCTGAGAAGCTTACTCCAAGCTCACTGACCATTGCGCGCTCACGGTACACAACCGGACCGCGCGTATCGCCGCTGATCCCAACCCGCATACCGCCACTGGCCCGCGCCATGACCAGCGCAAGTTCAGCATGCTTGTAGGCGTCATCGACATTCGTATCGAGCGCCGTGAGCCCCACACTTGCAGAAAGGCGTGGCTCGCTCGACGTGGCTCCGACAGCAAGCGCAGCGAAGGTTTCGAGCACATCATCGCACCAGATGCGCGCCGCCTCGGCGTTCATATCCGACAGGATCACGCCAAATCGGCCACCGTGCAGATGCGCGAGCTCCTGGCCCGGCTGCGACATCGCCTGCAGGAATTGCGCAAATGCCCAGAGCACTTCGTCAGCAGCACTTTGCCCATATTGCATCAGGATGGCGCGGAAACGATCGATCTCGAACATAGCCAGCACGCTCTGTTCCGGGGCCTTCAAGGCGCGACGGAGCTTAGCGGAAAACAGCTTACCGTTGCCCAAGCCCGTGAGAACATCGGTTGTGGTGCTTGCGTGCAGTTCGTTTTCGAGCACGCGGCGCTGATCAACGGAACGCAGCAGGCCCAAGGCGCCGCCAGCCGATCCATCATCATTCAGAACCGGACGTAAGCTCAGCGCATGCCATTTGCGGTCAAGATGCGACCGGTCTTCGTCTTGCTTGGCGACCGGAAACTCGAACGGTCCGGGCCTGCATTCTTCCGCCAACGCCGCTGCCACGTACCCACGCAATGCATCCACATGCGTGGAACATGCGAGATCCGCGACGTGCGGATGAAACAGCATCTGCGAGAGATCTATGCCCACCGCCGCGATGTTTGGCGATGCGTGCTCTATGAAGCCATATTCATCGAGCTTGATGACGATGTCACCTGCTGCCTCGGCCAACAGACCGTGCAGTACAGTGCCTTCGGTTGCACTTAATCCAATTTCCATTGCCGATTGCCCCCGGCTTTGACGACCATTCGAAATCGAATCAAGTTCCAGTCAAGGCCTACGTTAAGCTAACAATGAAGAATATTTTTCTGAGAAACCCCAGTATCCTTCAAGAAACCCCTATTTCCTGTTAGCTCTGTAAATTTACTCGACTAAAAAACGAATCAACTTCAAAATCGGTTTACCATATTTTGCGTTCTTGCGATGAATTATGTGGACAATACTTTAGTGGGTACTGTTCTCATAGCTCGATCATGATACGCACCTTGTCCGGTGTCGTTCCAAGCGCCGTAGCAATACGTAAACGGCTCTCATTGATTACAGCAGCGCTGTCATCGGGCATTGCCGAGCTGGACAAATCGTCTGCCGATACGCCCAGCACTTCGGCAATGGCATCAAGTCTGTCAGGCAGCGGGCGGGCCTTTCCCTTTTCCCACGCCCACACGGTAGGCTTACTAACTCCAAGATGTTCAGCGACTTGCGCGAGGGTAAGGCTGCGCTCCTTGCGCAGGCGCGACAGCTTCAAACCCAATGTCTCGCTCGTCATCGGCATCATTGCCGGCATTGCGCCCACCGCTTCGGGAAGCGGCACATCGGCGCGGAGTTCAGCCGCCGCGAGCGCTGCCGGACTAAGGGCTTGTGCGAAGGCGCAACCGACCAGGGAACCGCTCACCCAAACGACTTCTGCGGCGACTTCCCCAATCTGCGGAAGCTCGACCGCCAGCGTTTCGCCGCTCTCAATCGGCAACCCGGTTTCCAACAGCAGTCCGGTTGCGGAGATGTTGTGCACCGTCACATTGGCGCTAACCCCGCCAGGCAGCACGCCGCTCGTCTCCAGCCGCAGCTCACGC